>JABDBG010000046.1 GCA_013288745.1 Bacteroidota bacterium | reverse complement strand
CATACGTTTTTGATATTTAGCGTGTTTCAAGTAACTTTGCAACTGAAAAATTAAATCTTACAAATCCCAAATATTATGGCATACGATGTAATTGTGTTAGGTAGTGGTCCCGGCGGTTATCCGGCAGCTATCAGAGCTAGTCAATTAGGTAAAAAAGTAGCTATTGTTGAAAAAGAATTGCTGGGTGGTATCTGCCTTAACTGGGGCTGTATCCCTACAAAAGCTTTATTGAAAAGCGCACAGGTATATGAGTATGCTAAACATGCTGCAGATTATGGTATCAATGTTACCAATCCAACGCAAAATTTTTCTAACGTTATTAGTCGTAGTCGTGGTGTTGCAGATAAAATGAGCAAAGGTGTTCAGTATCTGATGAAGAAGAATAAGATCGATGTGATCATGGGCTTCGGCAAATTTTTAGCTCCAGGTAAATTAGAAGTGACAGCTGCAGACAATACTAAGCAAGTATTAGAAGCTAAAAATATTATCATCGCAACAGGCGGACGTGCACGTCAATTGCCGGCTATTCCTATCGATGGTAAAAAGATCGTGGGTTATCGTGAAGCAATGGTATTGCCAACACAACCTAAATCAATGATCGTTGTTGGAAGTGGTGCGATAGGGATTGAATTCGCTTATTTCTATAACAGCATGGGCTGTAAAGTTACCGTGGTCGAATTTTTACCACGTATCGTTCCGGTTGAAGATGAAGACATCAGCAAAGAATTGGAAAAACAATATAAGAAACAAGGCATTGATATTTTAACGAACAGTGAAGTATTGAGTGTTGATACAGCAGGCGCGGGCGTTAAAGCAAAAATTAAAACACCAACCGGAGAGATTACCTTAGAAGCTGATATCGTATTGAGCGCAGTAGGTGTGGTTGCGAATATTGAAAATATCGGTTTAGAAGCTTTAGGTATCAAGACTGAAAAAGGAAAGATCGTTGTGAATGCTGATCAGCAAACAAATGTGGCCGGTATTTTCGCGATCGGTGATTGTACACCTGGGCAAGCATTGGCTCACGTTGCAACAAGAGAAGGTATCAATGCTGCAGAATTTATCGGCGGCGGGCATCCTGATCATATCGATTACAATAATATCCCGGGCTGTACTTATTGTACGCCGGAAATTGCTTCTGTTGGGTATACTGAAAAAGGTGCTAAAGATGCGGGTTACGAAATCAAAGTAGGTAAGTTCCCTTTTATCGCAAGTGGTAAAGCAACAGCGTCTGGCGCGACTGAAGGTTTTGTAAAAGTGATTTACGATGCTAAATACGGCGAGTTCTTAGGTTGCCATATGATCGGTTTAAATGTTACTGATCTTATTGCAGAAGCAGTAGTGGCACGTAAATTAGAAACAACGGCACACGAAATATTAAACGCAATTCATCCTCATCCGACAATGAGCGAAGCTTTGAAAGAAGCTACAGCTGTTGCCTACGGCGAGGCTACTGATATTTAAACTAACGGTTGTTATTTTATGGACTAAATTTTATGATATGTCAGAAGAACAACCAAACGAAAAAAGCAGCAAAAAATTAACCCCGCTTTGGAGAGCGTTACTCGAAGTGGGGTTTATTGTATTCCTCTTTTATTCCAATCTTTTAATGGGCGAATATGAACGTTCGGGATATGGACAACAGCATAGTATGATATGGGCTGTTGAAGATATTTTCACGATAACTAATTTTATTATCGCTATTATATTTGGACTAGTAGGCCATGTAGTGTTTGATTTTTTTAGAAACAGATTGTAAAGGGAGGGAAGCTAACTTACTAAAAGTATTGTAAATTATTCGTACAATTCAAACTTGCTCTTGGGCCTGCGATCATCAAGCCATTTATATCCCTTAAGAAATTTCTGATCATCGGGAATACTTGACATCGGATACATCGTTCCATCAACATCATTAACAAATTTTACTTTGTTCAATTGATTATTGATAAAATAAATATCTATCACATCACCCTTACAACGATTCATACCTGAATAGGAACTGTCTTTATCATTTCTTGGGTAAAAAATACTTTGTGCCGGAGAACCCCGGACACGCATATAATTAAATAAGCCATCTTTAAAATAGCCGTTGATCGTTCTGCCGCTGATCTGGTTAAAAAGTCCTTCCTGCGTTTTGTTAATAATCATCCCATTATAAAAACAATACATCCGGTCGATCGTCTTGTTCTTGGTATACAAGAAAATAGTGTCGCCTGTTATTTGCGAACCATGACTAAATATTATCGGCTGATTAAATAATCTAAAGATCGAATCTTCTGCAGAGTAGTAAAGGCTATCGGCAACAGATTGAACAGAATCATTAAAGATCCGGACATGATGAAAGCCTTGAAAAAAACGAAGAGGATTGTCTTTGGTTGATGAAACAACAGTTGTACGTTTTAAGGTATCTATCTCTATTGTGGGCTTTTTTTGTGAGGGAGTTGTTCTTTTTACTGCAGTTTTTTTATAACTGCTATCAACAGGTTTCAATACCGGTGAATTCACGATCGCTTTTTTACTAGCGGTATCACACAAACCTGTTGAATCACAACTATCTTTTTGAACAAAATTTCTGTTGTTAACATAGGAAAGTGTTGTATCACTAAAAAAATCCAACCTTCTTTTTTGTCGAAGTGAATCTTCTTTGGGCGTATTAACTTCTCCCTTGAGTGGAGTAGGTTTAACGATACCGGAATATAATGTGTCAGCCGAAATAAACGTACTGTCATGTCCCGAGCTTACAAGTATCAATATTGGTTTTTTTGTTGCTAAAAAAGAGTTGTCTTTTTTGTTTGAGTAGATCTGGTTGGCGACGATCATATAGCCATTAACACTGTCTTTGATTACAGCGTTACCTTCAAGCTCCGCCATAGATGTCTTTTCATCATAGGCCATATTATCTGCACTGTAAGTGCGTGTACTATCTTTTATAACAGAACGATTGCCAAAAAAAGCCTTGCCGTTCTTAAGATCATAAGTGCCTTGTGTTGTATAGATATTGCCACTACTCGGACTTTTAATATATGTTCCGGTGATAAATGTTACAAGATCAGCATCCGTATTATATAATAGGCTGTCTGTTACAATATCATATTTAGGGTCTACCAGATGTACATTTTTTTTAAAATAAACATCTTTGGTATCACCATAATAAGTTCCTTCAGTACTGGTTAAAGTAGTTTTGCCATTGATAACTTTACCACCGTTGTAATAATTACCAATACTTGTTTTAAGATCGTAGTCTAATTTTTGTGTTAGTAAAGTTCCTTTTTTGTCGGTGATCTTTACATCCTTATCCAAATGCGCAATACGATCATTTGCGGTATATAACAAGTGTTGAGAATAAGTATTGATGCTATCGCCCTGGTTAATATGTACATTACCAAAAGCTTCCAAAGAGTTAGTAAAGCGATTGATGATAGCGCTGTCGCAGGTAAAAGTAGTTCCGCCTTCTTGTAAAACAACCTTGCCCGCAATGGTTTCGATCGTTGTTACAGAATCTATTGTTTTTGAGCGCAGACTATTTCCTTGTACAATTTGTATTATTCTTACAGAATCATTTGCAGGAGGCGGAGCAGTCGTTATTTTCTGTGCAGCAACAATTAAATTGCAACCGGTAAGCAATAGCAGTAATGAAAATATCCTGTAATAAAAACTTGCTTTCAAATTGTCAATTATGATCCGTTTAATACGGATGGTGAATTGTTTAGCTATTTTGTATATGGCGAGTTAACCGTATCCGCTAAAGGAACCATCAATGGCGCCTGTTTATCTTTTTTGCCAAATACAGAAATACTGATATAGCGTTTTGGATGTACGCGCACATCATCTAACAATAAATTTAATTTATTGGATGTTGAGGTAAGGTTATCGTACAAATGATCGTTGTTAATGAGCTTGCCTAATGTGCCGGTTGTATCACTGTTTATTTTTGTAACAACGCGCTTTAAAGTATTGATGGTAAGGTCCAGTGAATCCAATGTTTTCTCAAGGTCTAATTTCGAAAGGGTAGTAGTAGTCGCATCTAAATTAGACATTACATGATTTATCTTTTCGTTATTATCTTTTAATCCACCGGTGAATGAACTAACATTGTCTAGTGTTTTAGCTAAGGCGCCCGTTTGTGTATTTAACAATACCTCTAAATTGGCAGATGATTTTTGTAAATTATCCATCGTGCCTTTGATATTGTTTTTTGTCTTGTCATCAAACACACTATTCACTGTACCTAAAAGAGAATCTAAAGAAATAACAGCATTTTTAACTTCGTATAGAACAGGATCAAGTTTTTGGAAAGCAGCGTCAAATAATCCACCTTTAGCTTCAGTAGAGATGGTGTCGCCATCCTGATAAAATTTAGGAGAATCACCCAAATGTATTTCTAAAGTAGTAGTACCTAATAGAGAAGGGTCAATGATTGCGATAGAATTATTCGGAATATCAACCGGCACATTCATACTCATGGTTACAGTGATCAATCGCATATCCCTACCACCATCTGTATTTGAAACGGTACCGATCTGTTTACCGTTGATAGAAACTGGGTTGCCATTTGCTAAACCGCTGATATCATGAAATACCGCGTAATATTTAGCATGTTTCGTATTTAAACTTGTGCCTTTTAAAAAATTAAATCCAAGTATTAAAAATACAATCGCCACTGCGGCAAGTGCACCGATCTTTGTCTCGTTTGATATATTCATTTTACTAGGTCCTGTTGTTTATTGATCAAAAATAACAAATCTCGTGAGCTAATTGTTACTATTTGATAAAACTATTGAAAGATAACCTTCTATTGTGTTTTAGTGCTATCTTTTGTTGTGCTGTCTGTTACATTTGCTGGTGCAGGATCAGGCGTTGTTGTTGCAGGAACGGCAACGGTTTTCGAATTTTCTACCTGTTCTTTATATTGTTTAATTGCTCTGGCAATACATTCCGCTATTTCCTGCTGACCCGCATCACTATTTAAATAGCGTTCATCGTTATAGTTAGTAATAAAGCCGGTTTCAATTAATACCGCTGGCATATTGGTGGCCTGAAGCACCCAAATACCCTTCTGGCGTTGATATACACCCAAAGCCGGACGATTCGTAGCTGCGATCTCGTCATTAATAAGATCTGCTAATTCGATGCTTTTTTCCTGGTAACGCTTGGCGTATACCTGTGCCAGCATCCTTGTTTCGCGGGTATCGTTAAAGTCAATATTATTGAAAGTGCTGTCTGCAGTACTATCTATCTGATCATCATCCTCACCTAGTTGACCACCTTTCTCGATCGCATCTAATTTATCATTTGTTTTATGAGCAGCAAACAGCCAGATACTGGTTCCTGTTCTTGCACTGCCTATTTTATAATAGTCGTACACAGGAACTACTATATTGTACTTTTTCCCGTATTTCTTTTTTCTCTTTTTCCCCTTGCCGATATAGATCACATCTTGTCTGACGATGGATTTAGTACCTATTTGTCTTCTGCCGGTTTGTAGTTGTACAGCATCGGCATGGATGCAAATAAACAGATCACCATGGTTTTGATTGGCAATATTGGCTTTTTCGGGAGGAGATTGATAAATATCTGTTGTACGTGTGGGAACTATTTTTACATCAGGCAGGTCCTTTTGCAACTGCGCTACCAATTTATTACTGATGGCTAAAGTAATATTTTTTTCCCATGAACCTAATCCGCCTTCATAACCTCCATGTGCACCGCCGTCTTTTCCACCATGACCCGCATCTACAATAATTGTTTTTATTTTTTTTTGTGCCTGAGCAACCGTGTGTAGGGAGAGCAGACCCGCTATTAATAAAGCCGGGACAAACATCTTATTTTTCAACATTTCAAAACTGTTTAATGGCAATTAGTAATTATGAGTTAATTCACAACATGTTGTGGCTAATATGATTATTTTTGCCCCAACTGTAATGAATAACGTTCGCAAAGGTAAGGCAAAATATATATTAGCACCATTAGTGATGTTGCTGTTGATGACAATGGCACAAGTGGGTAATGGGCGCGCGCATACATATATAGTGATGCATCAGTATGGTATTACAGATACTTTACCTAAAAAAAAGGCTGTAACCTTGCCCGATAGCGCACAATCATCTGTTAAAAATGATACAGTTAGAGTTCCTCAGCTGGAAGATTCAGCACTGGACACTTCTAAATTTCAGATCAAAAAAGATACGATAGCGTTTAAGACCACTAAGGGAGCTTTGGATGCACCGGTGACATACCATGCCGATGATTCGATGGTTTTGGATGTGCCCACAAAAAAAATAACCCTTTATGGCAAAGAATCTAAAACAACCTATAAGGATAATATTTTAACAGCGCCGGGCATTGAATTTAATCAGGAAAGTGGCGTTCTATCTGCCTATTATACAAAAGACTCACTTGGTAGAGTTGTTGCTTTTCCCACCTATAACGACAAAGATTTTAAGACAATCAGTGATACCATCCGGTTTAATATGAAATCAGGTAAGGGGATCACAAAAGGTACCTATACACAACAGGGAGAAATGTATGTTTATGGAGAAAAGATAAAAAAGGTCGATGCAGATGTTTTTTATGCCTATAAATCCAGGTTTACTACCTGCAACTTGGATACGCCTCACTTTGCATTTGTAAGCAGGAGGATAAAATTCATTAACCAAAAATTAGCGATCACAGGCCCTATCCATCCTGAATTTGAAGGAGTTCCTATACCTATTTATCTGCCTTTTGGTATCTTTCCTTTAACGCAGGGGAGGCATTCAGGTGTTTTACCACCAACTTTTGTTGAAGATCAAAACCTCGGCTTGGGGTTAGTAGGATTAGGTTACTACAAAGTGATCAGCCAATACTGGGATATCATATTCAAAAGCAACATTTATTCTTATGGAAGCTATGCCCTGGAAGTAAATCCCCGTTATTACAAAAGATATCATTATACGGGCAATTTCGATTTCCAGTACCAATATAATAAATATAATACGCAGGGAGATCCCGATTATCAGGTAAATAAAACATACCAGATCAACTGGCTCCACCAAAGTGATTCAAAAGCTGTACCGGGTCTTACTTTTGGCGCATCTGTTCATTATGGTAGCACCCAATATAACAGAAATGTGACCAATAACCCTATCGTTCCATTCAATAACTCTTCCAATTCAAGTATAAATTATGCCAGAACGTTTAAAACATACAGCTATACTGTTACGGGAACAGCCAGTCAAAACTCTAATACAAAGCGTACAGATCTTGTATTGCCAACTTTGAGTTTTAATTTGAATACATTATATCCATTTAGAAAAAAGGAAGCCGCAGGTGCTTTAAAGTGGTATGAAAATTTAGGAATAGGACTCAATTCAGCCATACAAAGTACTTCTCATTATTATGATGATACTACAACCAAAGCTTATCCTCAGATAGGAACAAACTTTCAATGGGGAGCTAATCATTCTGTACCAATCACCTTATCACTACCTCAATTGGGTGTTTTAAATATAGCCCCCAGCGTTAGTTACAATGAGCGGTGGTATCAGCAAAAAACAATTATTAGTCTTGATAGCAGGTCCAATACGTTAGACACATCAGTTCAAAAAGGTTTCTATACTGCGAGAAGTATGTCTTTTTCTGTAGGGTTAACGACTAAAATATATGGGATGTTTACATTTGGCAAGCATGCTTCGGTACGTGCTATCCGTCATTTGATAACACCAACAATATCCCTTACCTATACACCTAATATGAATGCCAAGAGTTATTATAACTCGTTCGATACTTTAGGAAATGTTATCAGGCGTTCTTTCTATGGAAATGGCATATATGGCGCATTCAGTGAACAGAGATTTGGCGGACTTAATTTTGGTATCAACAATAATATCCAGGCTAAGGTTCATTCGAATAGTGATACAGCCGATGGCGGAGTTAAAAAAATTACTTTAATCGATGCCTTTAATATCACCAGCAGTTATAATTTTTTAGCAGATTCATTTCAGTTAAGTCCTATTGCTATGAGTGCCAGCACAAACTTATTTAATAAAATAAATATTACTGCCGGTGCAACCTTAGATCCTTACGAACATGATTCTGTAGGACAAAGGAAAAAGAGACTTGTTTGGAAAGATAAAACATTAACATTAGGGCAGCTAACCAGTGCAAACCTTGCATTGTCAACGCAATTCAAAGGGGGTGATCCTAAGAAAACAGCTCCCGCACATTCATTGGTGCAGCCATTTTCAAATATAGATCCAACTACCGGCCAACCATTAAATGATTATCAGCAGGAGGCTGCTTACGTTAGCAATAACCCTGCTGCCTACACAGATTTTAGTATACCGTGGACAATTAGCCTTTCATATTCGTTGGGTGTAAGTCGCGTTACCAGTACCGGTTATGTGAATACTTATTTTAGCTATATAACCCAGTATGCCGTTACTCAGTTTGTTAACTGGAACGGAACACTTGCCTTAACACCTAAATGGCAGACAGGTATAACAGGTAGTTATGATATTACTAATAAAGACCTGGGACTTATTTCAGTTACATTAGCGAGGGATATGCATTGCTGGCAAATGGCGATCAGTGTTTCAAACTCAGCGGTCAATCGCTTCTTTAGTATAAGTATTAGTCCGAAAGCAAGTATATTAAGTGATCTTAAAGTTAATCGTACAAGATCAGTAAATGCTCAGCCGGGGCAGTAATTAAGCAGTGGCCGCATTTTTACTAATTGGTAAAACACTACTAATATCTACTGTGGTATAACTATTTAATTTTTCAAGATCTAAAACAGTTTTATTATTTTCTGTACTTCTGAAATACATCGGATCAAATTTTGCTCCTACAATAACTTCTTCAAAAACATAAGAGCTGCGACTAACAACTTCGTTGCTAAACATATCATCAAAAGCTTTTACGAATACAATGATCTCTCCTTTAGCTTTTGCAAAATCTTCTGCAGTAAAAGAATAAAAAGGGCTCTCCTCATTTATCGGATGAACGATCGTCCAGCTTAATGTTAATGCATTAACAACGCTGTATTCAAGCTCTGCTCTAAAAAATTCGTTTCTTGTTACACCATCGCCTTCATCTATAAATAAACCGATCGTAACTTTAGCTACCGCATCGGTAAGGCTCGTATTCTTATATGGCGAAACCCTTAACATAAATGCAGCACCACCTTTATAAGGAGCAATAATTGCATTGTGGCTGTATCTTAAGAAAGCTTCGGGTTTTGAGAAGCGCCCGTAAAATAAACCAGTTGCCAATGCAAAGCTTAATAATCCTACCAATGCTTCTAGTGCAGCAATGGCACTTGTTGTAAAGCCAACAGGGTTTATTCTTCCATACCCTACAGTTGTAAATGTCTGCGCGCTGAAAAAGTAAGCGTCGATAAATTTATTAAGTGAGGTGGTAGAGTTTAATCCTGTAAGATGTTCAATGCCAACTGCATAATAAATGCCGGCAAAAATCAAATTAACAAACGCGAAGAATAATACTAATATTGAAAGAAACTTCCAGAGTGGCAATTCTAACATGGTATGGTACCAGCTGATACTTTCTAAAAGTCCAATACCTCTTTTCTCAATATTAGGCTTACCATTTTTATTGATAAGTCTGCCACCATACGCAGAAGTATTTGTTCCGAAACCGGTGTTGATCTCCTGCTTGGCTTTTGTATTTATTTTTCGAAGAAGTGCCATGGTTGTAACTATTTGGGCTGTAATTTAATCAAACTTCAGTATTGGCGCTAACTTAAAAAACTCCAATTGCTTCTTTTTATCGAAAGATATAACAAGGAGATTATGAGCAAAGAACATACCGCAACACCGATAATCATATTTAATGGGTAAGGCAGTCTATTGCATATAGCATATGTTGTACCCAATAGTAAAATTGATATTACCATTAATAGTAGTAATTTTTTAAGAGGAAAAAAGCTAACAATTTTCTGGTTTATTAAGTTTGATGTATGCCATAAATAATACCAGGCTTGTATGTATGTGGAAATTACAAAAGCTAATGCAAGTCCTTTCATCCCCATAAACGGATATAAAAATGCCATCAAAATAACAGCTATTATTATATCGATCAGTGCTCCCTTTACAACCAGGTCATTTCTGTTGTATACTTGTAATGTAGCACCGTAATTGGTTATTCGGACAGGTAATATAAAAATGCTAACGAAAAATATTGGGATAGAAGCTACGTATTTTGCGCTAAATATGAATGTAAAAAAATAAGAATGATAAAATAAAAGAAAAGCAAATGAAGGGAATACAATACTTGCGAGGAGTAGCGATGAATTAGTAAAAAGTATTTTGCTTGCTGCTGAGCTTTTATGGCTGTGTTTAGATAATTCAATGAGCATAATATTTCCTACGCCACTCACCATTAAACCCAATACAGGAATTTCGTACGAGCCGTTAAAGTAAATGGCAAATTGAGAAACAGAAAGAAAAAACAATATGATCCATTTGTCTATCCATTTAAAAAGAACGCTTAATGAATCAACTACGCCCAAATAAAACCACTGCCTGCCTGTTGTAGGAGATAGCGTATTAACGGGGTCTTCTATATTTTGTTTGTTAAGCCATAGTAGAGTCGTAGCTTTTATTGCGAAAATTAGTATCAAGACTGCTACTAATAATTCTAATGAGTAACCGGTATATAGTATAAATATGTGACAAGCAAAATACCCGATGGCAAAAATGATATTCGATATCAGCAGTAGCATTTCTTTTTCTTTTTTTATCGTTATAGCTTCGGCCAAAATGGAAATATTTTGACAGATGATGAGCATAATGATTAAAAGCTTGCTGCCGATACTAAATTCGTGTACTGCTAATAATAAAAATAATAATGGCAAAAAATTCACAATGCTTCCTGCAATAAAGAAATGTTTTTTATTGTCTTTAACAGAAGTATAAATATTTTTTTGAGAAGCAGACATTATAAGTGAAGGAAGTCCGAATAATGAAAGTGTGCTAATGACGTTTACATATAACCATACAGACTGATATGCGCCATATTCTTTAAAAGAAAGATGCCTGGAGTATATAAAAATAATAACAATCTGAGCAAGCATGCGCGTACCCTGACTGGTAATTAACAAAAAAGATCTTTTCGCAAATTTTCCGCCTGCTATATTATTTATTATATTTTGTTTGGCTGAATTGATTACAGGCATCTTTATCAAGATAATTAATTATTCCGGCCGGTATTCCACCAAGTACACAATGTCCTTCCGGGAAACTTTTAGTTACTACTGCGCCGGCTCCGACAATAGTAAAATTGCCTAATTCAACACCTGGTAATATTACTGCATTCATGCCGATCCAGCAAAAACTACCTATCCTGATAGGTGAATCAATGGTCATCTTTGAATTATCTATGCAGTCATGATTGGAAGAAATAATTCCTACATTAGGCCCTATATTAGTATAATCGCCAATGTATATTCCGTTAGATGCATCGATAAAATTTGCCGGAGAATCACCGGGGTAAACACCTTTTCCTCTTTGTATATTTTGGGGCTTTATAACTTTACTGGTATAATGTAAAGCCCAATGAGTATCCGCATTCTGGCGCAGTATTTTTCTAAAAAAAAAATCAGCCAGGTAAAAATTAATACCTACATCTTTCCTTAATTTGAATATGTTTTGTAGTAACTTTTTCATGTCTGTTTATTGCATTGATTTGGCTAAGATAGGGCACATATTTAAGATACGTTCTTCGATTTTAAACAGATGAAATCTTTCTTAACAAAGTATTGATTTATCGTAGTCATTCAATTAATATTGCCATATCTCTTTTTGGGTGTATTTTAGTAGTAAACAGCATCTATGTTTTTTATTCTTTCAAAGATTTTTACGTCCCTGATCTTTCCACTTTCGTGGATCATCATCATTTTATTGTGGAGAGCTTTAACCAAATCAGAGAAAAGAAAAAAAGACTTGCTGATTACTGCGATCGCTATCTTTTTGGTTTTTACAAATATCTGGGTAATAAGCGTGTTTGCTAATAGCTGGGATATACCTCCTGCGCAGCTATCCGGAAAAAAATATAGTTGCGGTATTTTATTGGGCGGCTTTACCAGTTATGATGATAAGGACAAAGGCTATTTTAATACCGCTTCGGATAGATTTATACAAGCAGTTAAATTGTACAAGGAAGGAATAATCGAACATATTTTAATAAGTGGAGGAAATGGCAATTTGATGGCAGGTAAATTCAGAGAAGGTGAATGGACCAAGGGACAATTATTATCGTTAGGCATTCCCGCTACTGCGATATTGGTTGAAAATAATTCCAGAAGTACATTAGAGAATGCAGAGTTTTCAAAAAAAGTGCTTGATTCTGCCAATTTACAACCACCATATGTGTTGGTTACATCGGCCTTTCATATGCGCAGGGCAGCCTGGATCTTTACCAAAGAAGGGATGACTATAATTCCTTTTCCCTCCAATTATTTAGTGGACAGAAAAGGGTTTTCTTTGGTTGATCTATTGCCACAGATACACGCTATGGACCTGTGGTCTTATTATATAAAAGAGTTTATTGGCTATTATGTGTATAAACTTGAGTTTAAAAGGCTCTCCGCCAAGTAATTAAGGTATATCGACCTGCTTTAAAAAAAGCCAATATTAATTACTAAATATTATTTAATTATCATACCTTTGCCGCCCGAAAAAGAACCTTTTCTTTTTTGAACATTTCCCACAAGGCCCAAAAAGAGATCTCCTGTGAGATCCGCCAGTAGGGAGTAACTCAATAAGTTATGTAATGCCAAAGCAAAAAACCAATTCAAGCGCAAAGAAGCGCTTTAAAGTTACCGGTACCGGTAAAATCATGTTTCAGAAACCATTCAAACGTCACATCCTGACAAAAAAATCAAAGACGCGTAAACGTCATTTGGGTAAAGATGGTGCTGTTCATTCAACAAACATGGATTTTGTAAAACGTATGTTGCGTCTTAAATAAGCCGGACTACAAAAAGTAACTCAATTTTAAAAAATTTAAACTAATTAGATATGCCACGTTCAGTAAATGCAGTAGCATCAAGAGCACGCCGCAAAAGAATATTAAAAGCGGCTAAAGGTTATTACGGTAAACGTAAAAATGTATATACCGTTGCCAAAAACGTAATGGAAAAAGGTTTAACGTATAGCTACGTTGGCCGTAAATTAAAGAAAAGAGAATACCGTACTTTATGGATCGCGCGTATTAATGCGGCTGTAAGAGCAGAAGGTATTACTTACAGTGAATTCATCCACAAATTGGCTGCAAAAAATATCGATATCAATCGTAAAGTTTTGGCTGATCTGGCGATGAACGAACCAGAAAGTTTCAAGATTCTGGTTAATTCAGTAAAATAGTCGTCAGGTTCTGATGTTAAATATATTACGGGTGCAAAAATTTGCACCCGTTTTTATTTGTAGCATGTTGCATTCAATTACATTTGCATCAAAATTAGAACCCCCATTATCATAGATGAATACAAGCTATAATGACCTTGTCCAGCAGACCTTTAATTTTCCTCAGGAAGATTTTAAAGTAAAAGACAATTACCTCCAGTATAACGACCTTGATGTAAAAGCATTGATCGACAAGTACGGTACCCCATTAAAGCTTACTTACTTACCAAAGATCGGCATGCAGATCAACAAGGCTAAGAAGATGTTTGAATCGGCTTTTAAAAAGCATCGCTACGAAGGCAAATATAATTATTGCTATTGCACTAAAAGTTCTCACTTTTCTTTTATCGTTGAAGAAGCATTGAAGCATAATATTCATTTAGAAACTTCTTATGCGTATGACATCGATATTATCAATAAGCTGTACGAAAAAAGAAAGATCAATAAAGACATATTCGTTATCTGTAACGGCTACAAACAAAAACCCTATACGCAGCGTATCGCACGTTTACTGAATACAGGATTTAAGAATGTAATACCTGTATTAGATAATAAAGAAGAATTAAAAGCGTATAAAAAATCGGTAAAGACACCTTTTAAATTAGGTATCAGGGTAGCAGCGGAAGAAGAACCCAACTTTCCTTTTTACACCTCACGTTTAGGGATGCGCGCTAAAGATATTTTGGAATTTTATGTAGATGAGATCGAAGGGTATGAAGATAAGTTCCAGTTAAAAATGCTGCATATCTTTTTAAACAAAGGAATTAAAGATGATGTATATTACTGGAGTGAATTGAATAAAGTGATCAACTTGTATTGCCAGTTAAAAAAAATCTGTCCGGAATTGGATTCAATTAATATAGGTGGCGGTTTTCCCATTAAACATTCTCTTGGTTTTGAATACGATTACCAGTTCATGATCAACGAGATCGTTCGTAATATTAAAGTAGCCTGCAAAAGAAATAATGTGCAGATGCCTGATATATTTACTGAGTTTGGAAGCTATACTGTAGGAGAAAGCATGGCACATATCTACAGCGTAATAGGAGAAAAGATGCAGAATGACCGTGAGATATGGTACATGATCGATTCTTCTTTCATCACAACATTACCGGATACCTGGGGTATAGGAGAAAAGTTCTTAATGCTCCCCATCAATAAATGGAAAGACGATTACCAGCGGGTAACCTTAGGCGGTATTACCTGTGATAGTCATGATTACTATGATTCGGAAGAACATATCAATGAAGTGTTCTTACCTAAATTATCACCGGAAAAAGGAGCAGAGCCACTGTATGTAGGTTTCTTTCATACGGGGGCTTATCAGGATCAGATCAGTGGATACGGCGGTATAAAGCACTGTTTAATCCCATCACCAAAACATATTATTGTAGAGAGAGATAAAAATGGCAAGCTGGTAGATTGGGTTTATGCAAAAGAGCAATCTGCACAAAGCATGTTGAAGATATTAGGGTACATGTAATTATTAATTAAGAATTAGTAATTAACAATTAATAATAAAGAGGAAAGAATTAAAGCCATTGCTTTAATTCTTTCCTCTTCGCGTTACCACTAGCAGCGGCGTTGAGTTACGAAGCCTGCCGGCTAGAGGCAAAACGAAAAATTATAAAAAAGCATAAAAAAGAAAACCCTCCCTAAGAATAAGGAGGGTTTTAATCTAACCAACTGAACTTTACGCATAGTTATGAAACCAAGCTTTATTGAATATTAATTTCTTTACTGGCTTCTTTCACTTCTTCTTTTTTAGGAAGCGTCACTAAAAGAATTCCATTTTCATATTTTGCACTAATATTAGCACCATCAATCTATCATGAACAAATGCCGAGCTGACGGCAAATTCTTAATTACAATGTTGTTCAAAAGCACCGATCAGGTTTTCAGCGATCATTTGAGCGCTTCTTCCTTCGATCATATGTCTTTCGATCAAATGAACCAACTGGCCATCTTTAAATAACGCGATAGCCGGTGAAGACGGAGGATAAGGCAACAAATGTTCTCTGATCTGTTTAACTGCTTCCACATCAAAACCAGCAAAGCTCGTTGTTAAATGATCAGGCTTTTTTGCGCTGTTATGCACTGCTAACAAAACTCCCGGTCTTGCGGTACCTGCACTGCATCCACAAACTGAATTAATTACTACTAGGGCTGTTCCTTTTTCTTCTATCACTTTATCAACGTCAGTAGCAGTCAACATTTCGTCGAAACCATGTGCTGTTAACTCTGCTTTCATTGGTATTACTATCTCTTGTGGATACATATTTTGATGTTTTTTTATTATTTCCCTACAAAAATACAACCTTCAAATGATATATACATCGATGAATGTCAATGTATTCAAAAATAAACATTTTGATGACAAATCAGACTAAATGTCTTATGCAAGTAAGCAAAAAAGACATTATGACTGATTATTTTAGCTAATCAGGACAATTTACCTCAAATTTCACCTTGGAATACTGTTTGAGGATATAATGGTAGAACAAAAATTTTAAAAACTTTAAAAACATAATAGCTATGACACTAGTAAAAGTAAACAACCAGCTCGGTAAATCATTTGATGGTTTTGTGAATGAAATATTTAATGATTTCCCCGCAACATTCGGGAAAGCAATTCGCGAAGATGTTTTGGGATTTCCTCCTGTAAACATTGTTGAACAAACAGGCGCTTACCAATTGGAAGTTGCTGCACCCGGTTTAAACAAAACGGATTTCAGTTTGAAAT
>JABDBG010000045.1 GCA_013288745.1 Bacteroidota bacterium | reverse complement strand
TATTATTACATAAAATAATTCAGTGCTATTCTTCAGAGAATACTGTTGAAGAAAATGATTGGTTAACAAACTTAAGGGAAAGTATCACCGAATCCGGCCGGCGCGCGAAAGAAATGATATTGATCTTAGATCAGCTGGTAATAAAATGTACTGAACTGTCTAATATCGATTATGATTTTCTTTATGACAGGTCTCAACATTTATTAACGATCGGTTTCAATGTTGATGAACAAAGGAAAGATAACAGCTATTATGACCTTTTAGCTTCAGAAGCAAGGCTCACAACATTCGTTGCAATAGCACAAGGCAAGTTGCCGCAAGAAAGCTGGTTTGCATTAGGCAGACAATTAACCAATTTAGGTACAACCCCAATTCTTCTTTCCTGGAGCGGTTCTATGTTTGAGTACCTGATGCCTAACCTGGTAATGCCAACTTACAATAATACTTTATTAGAACAAACCAATATAGCTGTTGTTCAAAAACAAATTGAATATGCAAAAAAACGTGGTGTGCCCTGGGGTATTTCAGAGTCGGGCTACAACATGGTTGATGCGCAATTAAATTATCAGTACAAAGCATTTGGCGTTCCGGGTTTAGGTTTTAAACGAGGCCTTGGTGAGGATACGGTTATTGCACCTTATGCTTCTGTAATGGCGTTGATGGTTGCACCCGAAGATGCTTACAAAAATTTACAGGTATTAAAAGAAGCCGGCTTTGAAAGTAAATACGGCTTTTATGAAGCGATCGATTATACCGCAGCACGTTTATTAAGAAGACAAACAAGTTCCGTGGTTCGCTCATTCATGGCGCATCATCAGGGCATGAGTTTTTTATCGATCAGCTATCTGGTGCATAATCAACCAATGCAAAAAAGATTTGAATCTGAAGTACAGGTAAAATCTGCTTTATTATTATTACAGGAACGTGTTCCAAGAATTACAACATTCTACTCACCAAGTGTTCATGCATCCGATATTAATTTAGTACCTGCAGGTTCTGATACTTCTATGCGTGTCATTAGTACGCCGCATACAACCACACCTGAAGTGCAATTATTATCCAACGGCAGGTATCACTCAATGGTAACCAATGCAGGGGGTGGTTACAGCAAATGGAAAAATATTGCAGTAACCCGCTGGCGCGAAGATGCTACCTGCGATAATTTTGGTACGTTCTGTTACATCCGTGACCTGGATAACAATATATTCTGGTCATCTGCTTATCAGCCAACATTGCAACAAGGTGAAAATTATGAAGCCGTGTTTTCCCAGGGCCGTGCAGAGTTCCGCCGCAGAGACCTGTCTTTGGAAACGCATACAGAAATTGTTGTGTCACCCGAAGATGATATTGAATTAAGAAGAATGCATATCACCAATCGCTCCCGTAAAAAAAGAACGATCGAAATTACCAGTTATGCAGAGGTTGTATTAGCGCCTGCGGCAGCAGATGAAGCACATCCTGCTTTTAGTAATTTATTTGTGCAGACGGAAGTGAACAAACAACGCCATGCAATCATCTGCTCGCGTCGCCCGCGTGCGGAAGAAGCTACGCCCTTCATGTTTCATTTGATGAAAGTACATGATGCGGAGATAAAAAACATTTCTTACGAAACAGACAGACTACAATTCATCGGTAGAGGTAATACGATGAACAGTCCGAAAGTGATGAAACAGGAAGACGAACTTTCAGGAAATGAAGGCGCTGTTCTTGACCCGATCGTTTCTATACAATACAGAATAGTTATTGAACCGCACGAGACTGTCATTGTAGATATGATCTATGGTATGGGTGATACGAGAGAAGTTTGTAATAGCCTTATAGAAAAATACCAGGATAGACACCTCACCAATCGTATCCTTGAATTAGCGTGGACACATAGTCAGGTGATTTTAAGACAAATTAATGCAACTGAAGCTGATGCGCAGTTATATGCAAGACTTGCCAGCTCTGTCATATTTGCCAATGCATCTTTAAGAACGGATACATCGATCATTGTAAAAAACCGCCGTGGACAATCTGCTCTGTGGAGTTATTCAATTTCAGGTGATCTCCCCATTATATTATTACAAATTGAAGATGCATCGAATATTGAATTGGTGAAGCAAATGGTACAGGCACATGCGTACTGGCGATTAAAAGGATTATTAGTTGACCTGGTGATCTGGAACGAAGATCATGGAGGATACAGACAGGTTTTACATAATGATATTATAAGTTTGGTTGCACCCGGAACTGTTGATGCAAAAGATCAGCAAGGTGGAATTTATATTCGCTCTGCGGATCAGATATCGAATGAGGATAGAATATTATTTCAAACAGTAGCGCATATTGTTATTGCCGATAGATTCGGTTCACTGGAAGATCAGATGAACAGAAGGAATAAATTAAAATCTACCATTCCATATTTCAGTCCTACCAAATTTCATGCATCCATTACAACATCTGTTGTACCAAAAACAGACCTGCAATTTTTTAATGGCATCGGAGGATTTTCAAAAGACGGAAAAGAATATGTTATTACAACAACACCGACGCAACCAACACCTGCGCCCTGGTGCAATGTATTAGCGAATCCTAATTTCGGAACGATCATTTCTGAAAGTGGATCATCTTATACCTGGTTAGAGAATGCTCATGAATTCCGTTTAACGCCATGGAACAATGATTCTATTATTGATCTAAAAGGCGAAGCGTTTTATTTAAGAGATGAAGAAAGCGGAAAGTTTTGGTCACCTGCTCCACTCCCTTGTCATAGTCAATCCCCTTACGTTACCAGACATGGATTTGGCTATAGCATTTTTGAACACAGCGAAGATGGCATCGATTCTGAAATGACCGTGTTTGTAGATATTGAAGCACCGGTAAAATTCATCGTGCTTAAATTAAAAAATAATTCAAACAGGGATCGCCGTATCTCTGCAACGGGATATATTGAATGGGTATTGAGTGATCTGCGTGCAAAGTCATTGATGCATGTGATCACAGAGATGGATACTGAAAGTGGCGCTATCATTGCCAGTAATGCCTACAATACAGAATTCGAAGGCCGCGTTGCATTTTTTGATGTTGACGATGCAAGCAAAACTTATACAACAGACAGAACTGAATTTCTTGGCCGCAACGGAACAACAGCTAATCCCGATGGAATGAGCAGGGCAAAATTTTCGGGGAAATTAGGCGCTGCGCTTGATCCATGTACTGCATTGCAAACTGCATTCGATTTACCTGAACAAGGCGAACGCGAAATAGTTTTCAGATTGGGTGCAGGAATTAATATGAGTGAGGCTGTGGCTACGATCAATAAATTTAAAGGTCGTGCCATTGCAAAAACTGCATTAGCAAACGTTACTAAATATTGGCAAAAAACTTTAGGCACTGTTCAAATTGAAACACCTGATGCTGCCGTAAATATTATGGCTAATGGCTGGTTGAATTATCAAACGCTTGCTTCCCGTATTTGGGGACGCAGTGGTTTCTATCAATCCGGTGGCGCCTTTGGATTCAGGGACCAGTTACAGGATGTATTATCATTGCTACATAACGACCCGGCATTAGTGCGCGAACAAATTATTTTATCCGCATCAAGACAATTTAAGGAAGGCGATGCTCAACACTGGTGGCATCCACCAATGGGCAGAGGCGTTCGTACAACTTGTTCAGATGATTATTTATGGTTGCCTTTTGTATTGAGTAAATACATTACGGTAACCGACGATGTAAGTATACTCGAAGAATCGGTCCATTTTTTAGAAGGCCGTTTATTGAATGAAGGTGAAGAATCTTATTATGATCTTCCATTAAAATCAAACATGACTGCCAGCTTGTATACGCACTGTGTAACAGCTATTGAACATGGATTAAAATTCGGTGAACATGGATTACCATTTATCGGAACGGGCGACTGGAACGATGGTATGGACAGGGTTGGTAATCATGGGAAAGGCGAAAGTGTTTGGTTGGCCTTTTTCTTATATGAGATATTAACAAAATTTATCACAGTTGCAAATATAAAAAAAGATGCTGCCTTTGCAGAGAAATGTAAAGATGAAGCAGAAAAACTACGTGCAAATATTAATGAGCACGCCTGGGATGGAGAATGGTTCCGCCGTGCTTATTTTGATGATGGCACACCATTAGGCTCTAAAGAAAATGATGAATGCAAAATAGATTCTATCGCACAAAGCTGGTCTGTGTTATCAAAAGGCGGCGATGCAAAAAGATCTTTGCAGGCAATGCAATCTGCAAGTAAATATTTAGTAAAGAAGGAAGATAAGATAATTCAACTCTTTACGCCTCCGTTTGATAAAGGAACTTTAAACCCCGGTTATATTAAAGGCTATGTTCCTGGGGTAAGAGAAAACGGCGGACAATACACGCATGCTGCGGTCTGGTTAATAATGGCCTTTGCAGAAATAGGTGACAGGGAACAAACATGGGAACTCTTGCAAATGATCAATCCGATCAATCATGGCAATGATACAGCTTCTATTAAGGAATATAAAGTAGAGCCGTATGTAATTGCTGCCGATGTGTACGCTCAACCACTGCATAAAGGCCGTGGTGGCTGGACATGGTATACAGGCTCCGCAGGATGGATGTACCAGATGATCATCGAATCATTCATCGGTTTAAAACGCGAAGGCAATATGCTTCACTTTAATCCTTGCATTCCTGCAGAATGGGGCTCTGTAAAAATCGATTACAATTATTTAGAAACAACATATCATATCGAATTGGTTCAAACGAAAACGAATGATATTACTACAACAAAAATTTCTATCAATGGTATTGAGCAAGACAGCAACACGTTTAAACTGATCAACGATAGTGAAGCGCATGAAGTAAAAACACTAGTGTATGAGTAAATTACCCCACTATGTAGACTAACGTAGACAGTATTCTACGCAAATTATATGAGCCTGCTACTGATTTCCAGTGGCAGGCTTTTTGTTTTAATAGATTTTGTGATGGACATATTTCAATGAAGAGGTATGACTTATTGATCAAACTAAAACTTTAAAAAAAACTACAATGAAAAAGATACTAACAGTATTATTAGCAACTACTTTTATTGGTGTTGCTACAACAAATGCACAGGTCTATCTGCAAGGCGGATTAAACATCGCTAACATCAGCACTTCAAATGATGGACAAACACAAAGAAGTAATGCAATAGCTTCATTTAACGCCGGCTTTATGGGCAGGTTTGGTATTTCAGATTTCTTTGATCTGGAAACAGGTGCATTATTTACCGGACAGGGAGCAAAATCTGTAACTAGTTTTGCGGGAAATGATGTAACAACCACTTTAAGGCCTTATTATGTTCAGGTTCCTTTGAACGCGGTTGTTAAATTTCCTTTGGGAGATCCTAAAATTACTAAAGCAAACATCTTCTTATTCGCCGGTCCTTATGCAGCTATCGGTGTTGCAGGAGAATCAAAGACAACCAATTCTATTGATGGCTCAACACAAACAAATACTATAAAATTTGATAACGAAGATCCGTTTACATCTGATCAGGAAAATGCGGCTTATGACAAATTAAAGCTATGGGATTTTGGTGTCAACATGGGCGGTGGTATCGACTTTGGACCGGTGTTATTAAAAGCGCAATATGGCCTTGGACTAACAAAAATAAACTCTGAAGAAGGAGATAATGAAAAGAATGATAAAGATAAATATCGTACGGTAAGTATCTCTTTAGGTGTTAAATTGTATTAATAAAACTTATTGAAGAAAAAAGCTGTTCATTAATTAATGAACAGCTTTTTTCTTTTATCTATTTAAAAATAACAGTATGGGAAATCATAAAGATCTATCAAACAAAGAAGCGGTAGCAAAAATAAAAGATATCATTATGTCTGCAGAAACCTGCATGTTCACAACTGATCTAAATAAGATTCCTCTACAAACAAGGCCAATGGGCACTTTAGATGTAGATGATGCAGGGCATATCTTGTTCTTTAGTAATTGTAACAGCGAAAAGAATAAAGACATTCTATACAACAATAAAGTACAACTATTCCATTCAAATAAAAGTAGCGCTGAATATTTAAGCATTTTCGGACAAGCATCGATCATCGTTGACAAAGAGCAGGCACAACGCTTGTGGACGCCAATTGCCAGGGCCTGGTTTAAAGATGGTGCAAACGATGCTGAATTAACTATTATCAAGGTTAAGCCGCTTAAGGCCCATTACTGGGATACAAAACATAATAAAATGGTGAGCCTATTCAGGATACTCACTAATGTATTTGCTGAAGCTGCAATAAATGATGGTGTTGAAGGAAATATTATATTCCAATAAACTTTTTTGGTGCTCATAAAAAATAAAGGGTTTTAGTATTTAGCTAAAGCCCTTTATCATTTCATAGAATAACGGCACTATTCAATTCCTGTTATTGTATTTTGGTATGTCCTGATCTTGTTATATAAAGTTTTACGGTCTACATTTAATATTTCCGCTGCCTTTGTTTTATTGAAATTAACGTCTCTTAAAACCTTCATGATAGCATCATATTCTGCTTTTGCTGTCATTTCTTTTAAATTAAAATCTTTACTTAATGGAACCTGTGCTTCCATCTTTTTATGTTCGCCTGATAATTCATACGATTGCAATTGTTCATTCATAAAAACAATTTCCTGCGGTAATGTCTCAATAGTTACTACATTATCTACACATAATAAAACCGCGCGCCTTACTACATTTCTTAATTCCCTTAAATTACCGGGCCATATATAGTTGTAAAACATTTCCTGTATTCCTTTTTCGAAACCCGTAACTTTTTTACCCAGTTCAGTACTGGTCTTTTGTAAAAAGAAATTAGAAAACAAAACAATGTCTTCTTTTCTATCTCTTAAAGAAGGAATATGAACAGAGAACTCATTGAATATATGGTATAATTCTTCCAGGAATTTTCCTTGCTGATAAACTTCCTGCAAATTTTCATGTGATGATACAATGAATCTAATATCTATCGAAGTATCTACTGAAGCCCCGGGCTTTTTATATTTTCTGTCCTTGATAACTTTTAATAAGGACAATTGCAGATCAGCCGGCAGGCCGGACACTTCATCTAAAAATAAAGTTCCACCATTTGCCATTTCAATATATTTGAAAAGATCTTGTTCAGATAATTTTTTTGAAAGATTACCACAGTCGATCGTTATAAATGTGTTCTTCTTTCTTCTGCTTTTGTTATGGATCTCTTTAGCTGTTACTTTTTTGCCGGTACCGCTTTCTCCGTAAAGGATCAAACTATAATCAGTATTGGCCACAATTTCTATCTGGCGGAATAATTCTACGGAAGCTTTTGATTTTCCGATTAAGAACTCGCCATCTTCAATAATAATCGTGTTATTATCTTTCTTTAAAACGCCGGCATTATCAACTTTTAATGATGCGTCTTTGCTTAAAGCCGATTTTAAAACGTTTAAAACTTCTGTTGGTATTAATGGCTTGGTTATATAATCGTAAGCACCGAGCTTAATAATATCCAATGCGATCTTTATATCTGAATAACCGGTTATAATTAAAACAATAGTAGTAGGATTATGTGCTTTTATTTCTGTTAATACATCTTTGCCTTCCAGATCACCTAAACGATAATCACAGATCACTATATCAAATTTACCTTGCTTAAATTTTTCAATGCCATCTTCACCCGAATAAGACATATCAACTTCATATCCGTTTCTGTCCAAAAAACGGCTTAAAAGTATACACATATCTACATCGTCATCAATAACTAAAATTCTGTTTTTCATAAAAGTTAATTTTCGCTTTACAACCTTGTCTATCAAGGGTTATATATCAGTTAATAACCGTAAATATCCTGCCAATATTTTTTGCTTAAAATCTAATAAACAGGCTGTTGAAATGGGGAAATATGTCAACACCTTGTGGATATTAGCTATCCTTACCGCCTCTGGTCAATAAAAATGCTATTAATGCTATAACAGCAACAACGATGATTATCCCGCTCCATACCCCTGCTTTAAAAATACCTCCGATAATCTGGCAGCCGGATAAGGTTGTGATTAAGAGGGTTAGAATAACTGATAAAAATAATAGTGACTTTTTCATATACGCTGTTTAAGGTTAAAATATTTGTTATGATCCAATCAGTTATGTAGTGACATAATCATGCCACATTAAAGGTTGTAAATAAAATAATATAAAAGGATCAGCAATAACCCACGTTGGTAAAATTCCTCAGATGGTAGAAAACAATACACAAAATAATAAGGGTTTAATACATCATATAATCACAAAATCCTTTACTACAAACAATTACAGCCAGTTCAATTATGCATTAAAAGTTTGGCTGCATATTGGGATCATGAAAGGAAACAATTGTTAATCTTAAAACTACAATCATGTCAACAGGTAAATTAATTACAGGAATATTAGCCGGCGCTGCTGCGGGTGCCATTTTAGGTGTTCTATTTGCGCCGGATAAGGGATCTGAAACAAGAGCTAAAATTGCTCAAAAAAGCAGTGAATTAACTGACGCCATCAAAGAAGGCTACAGTAAAGTAGCAGAAGCTGTTACCAACAATTACGAAGCAATGAAAGAAAATGCTAAGGAATACGGTAAACAAAAAGTAGCTACAGTAAAAGAAGAATTCGATAGGGAATATGCTTCTTAAGTAATAAAAGTTGTACTAATTGTACACTTATTTATAAGCAGATTTGGGTTATATCCGGATCTGCTTTTTTGTTATTAGGGATATCCCGTATACGTATTATTTTTCTACAACAATGAGGAACAGACTCTACAAAACCACGCCAATGAAGGCTTTAAAGTACCCATTATTAAGTGGTACACCATTTGAATTACATATTACGTAATCAAAAACATTTCAATTATGATAACAAAAGATAAAAACCTTGGTTTTCTTCGTAACAAGATCCAAGAGATAAAAATAGCCATGTTTAAAGCGGAGATAGACTCTGTTTTAACATTACCCAACAACATTATTTCAACAATCAAAACCGATGATCATGGAAACATTTGGTTCTTCACATCATGCACTAATGATGATTATGCAAAAAATATTAATGAACAGTTCTATGCATACCTTGAATATTATCAAAAAGGGAGCGAGTGCCGTTTACGAATTGGAGGAAAAGCATCCATCGTTAAAAGCGATAACGAATTTATTAATCCCTCATTAAAACAAAATGTAGTGTTAGTAAAACTAACCATTATGCAGGCGGAGTATTTTGAGAAGAAATTTACAACACCTTTGAATGGAAAAATAATGAATATCTTAAGTCAGCTGTTCTGGCCGGCAAATGACTATTCTAAAACATACAGGTTCTCATAAACTATCATACATGAATACATAAAGACATTAAAACATTAAAAAACCGGCTAAAATTAATTAGCCGGTTTTTATTTGAATGATATTAATAATGATATTAATGCCGTTTAAAATATTGTATCTCCTGTTCGTGTTTCTTTGCCTTCTCCATTGAATCAAAAGTTCCTAAATTTTTTCTCTTATTTGTTTTTGGGTCTTTGTGTATAGAATAAATTCTATACCCGCCTGATTTTAATTTCCTTATCATATTGCATAATTTAAAGATTAATTATTCAGTATCGGCTTCGCTATACTCATTGTTCTCTTCATCTTCTTCGCCGATGAATTCATCTTCATCATCTTCATCAGCGCCGGGCACGTCCAGGTCCTTACCGGAATAGTTATTTGTTGAACTTTTTTCGTTCAACTCTTCGCCGTCTTCGTCAGTGTCATCTAATCCTGCATTGTCCAGGTTTTCATCATCATTATCTTCAGCGCTGTCGTAATCTGTTGCATCCAGTAGAGCGATATCTTCAGGTGTGATATCCTCTTCATTTAGATCGTCATCGTCATCCCCATTAACGATAGGATCAGATTCTCTGGCTGTAGCATAAAAAGGAGTTTTTTCAATAGTTTCTGTTTGAAAATTATTTTCGTTTTTCATGATTGTTGTTTTTATAAGTGAATATTTATTACCATTAGTAAGATGCAAAAACATGCCAATAACATCTACAGATTTTATTTATGAAAGATTTAATGTTAAAATAAAAGGAGCCGACAATTGCCGGCTCCTTAATTAATTTGATTGGTAGATAAATTATCTAACGTCGACACGAATATCCGCTGGCGGATCTTCATGATGGCGATGATAATACCCATCTGTATGGCGGTGATGTTCGTGATAATACCTATCCTCATAACAACCACTCGAAATAGTTACCACTGCTGTGAGCATAACTATTATTCCTAATAAAGTCTTTTTCATGATCCTGATTTATAAATTATTAATAATTTGATTTTTATAGAACTCTTCCATTTGAAGATCCACGTAAAAGTTCTAATCCTTTTTCTTTAAGCTCTAGTCCTTTTTCCACGATCTTGTCTGCATTCCCTGCAACTAATTTTGCAACACCCACTTCTACCGCTGTGCCGAACAATTTTTTTATTATTCCACCTGAGCCACCAATGAAAAATAGCTTTTTGGTAAGAAATCCTACACCCAAACCTAGTACAGTTTTAAGGATAGTGTTTTTGGTTTCAGAAGGACCGCTCATAGCTCCTGTCATCTTTTTAAATTCATTTTTAATAAGATTAACGGGTTTAAAGCTTTCATATGTTTCGTTAAACTGTTGAACCAATGCTTCCTTCTGAATAAATTGTTTTTGTTCTAACTGAAGTATTGCAGCTTTAAGATTATTACTGTTATTGATTTGCATAATAATTAATTTAAAATGCTTTTGATAATAAGATTACTGATCGGTGCTTTTAGCCATTTATCCCGCAAAGAGTACAATATGACTATAACAACCAAATAGAAACCTGCAACAATAAAAAATCCGTAATAGACCTCTCCCATGCTACGACCGATCAATAATGCTAACCCTATGTTCAACATTAAAAAAAATGAAGCAATAAAAAGAGCGATAACTAATCTTGCCGCAATTGACGATAGTACATCTGATGATTTATCAATGGCCCGTAACCTGTACAGATCCATTCTTGTTTCAAGATAATCTTCGGCTTTTTCAAATAAAGAACCTATAGGGTTTAGTTGCTTTTCCATCGTTGTGATTTTTATTTTTTATTGATTAATAAAAAACTAAGACAAAGAATGTTTCGCATTTGCTTTAATGCTTGCTAATTTTTCTTTGCCGCTTTCCATTAGATCTTTTTTAGTCGCCTGAAATTGATCAGTGATCGTTTCAACAAAATCCTCGATCTTTTCTTTCAAAGAATCCTTTAGATCAGCGCCTGCGTGCGCTAGTTTCTTTCTTGTTCTTGAACCTTTATACGGAGCGAATAGAAGACCTATTGCTGCACCAGCAGCAGCGCCAATTAATAAACCGGCAATAACTTTTTGAGATTTCATAATTATAATTTTACTTGTTTAACAATGTTGTTATGCTATGTATATATCTAAAAGGCTGCCAATCTGATTTTTCTCCTGAAATCCAGTATTAACAGGCCTTATACCGTTTAATTCGTGTAAGGTTTTCCCCAAATGAGAAGTTAATATCTCAAATTACTACTTCTTAACAGTCGAATCTTTTATTACCGTTTTTGAAGAATCAGGCTTCCCCTTCGGTTGCGAATCTTGTTGCGTTTTAGGCATACTTTGTTGCGCGGCTTTTATTGAATCTTGTATCTGCTGATTTCTTTTGGCATCTTCCTTTTTCTTTTTCTTGAAATAACCCCTGAGTAAAACATTATGCTTGGCCGCTTCCATATTATCACTAAGCCCTTTGGTACCTATTTGTAAATTTGTTAGGGTTGAATCTAATTTATTGGCAAATTTTGGATCAGTCAATTTTCCTATCGCACCCTGGCCGCTATTTATCTTGTCTGTAAACTTTGCAAAATTATTAGAACTTGCCTGAAGGTTAGACATGGTGCTTTTTAGGTCGTTAGCAAAATCCTGGTCGCCCATTAGTTTATGCAATATGCCATTATTATTATTCATCTTATAGGTAAAAAGCGCCAGTTGATCTGTGATCAATTTCGCATTTGTTGCCGTTCCACTCAAACTGCCCATAATTTCTTCCATATTGATCGGATCTTCAGAATTTAAAACGGCATTATCTTCTACCGGCTGAGGAGAACTGCCTGGCCCAATTACCAACACCTTATCTCCCATTAATCCATCAGACCCAATTGAAGCCATAGCATCTTTTTTGATGAACCGCTGTACGTCTTTTTGCAAAACAATATCTACTTCAACAGCGGTGTCGGACATGATCTGAATATTATCAACAGTTCCAACATTGATTCCATCAAAGCGAACATTATTTCCTTGTTGCAATCCGCTTACGCTTTTAAAAACCGTTTTCAGTTTAAATGTAGAACCGAAAATATTTTTTTGTTTTCCTATTAAATAGATGGTAATAATAAAGATCAATAGACCAATTGTTACAAACATTCCTAATTTCCATTTATAGTGTATCTCTTTTTTCATGCTGTTTATTTATTTGTTAAAGAATGATCTAACCCATTCGTCCTGGCTGTTTTCTAATGATGAATATGTTCCTTCGGCTACGATCACCCCGTCTTTTAAGATGACGACCCTATCGGCAGTTAATTTTGCGCATTCCATATCATGTGTAATAATGATAGAAGTTGTTTTGTTTTTTTTCTGAACTGATAATATTAATTCGCTTATTTCTTTTGATGTAATTGTATCAAGACCGGTTGTTGGTTCATCGTATAACATTATTTCGGGTTTCAATATCAGTGTTCTTGCCAACCCTATTCTTTTACGCATACCACCGGATAATTCTGAAGGCATTTTATCAATCGCAGCTTCTAAGCCCACATTATGCAATTGTTCAACAATCATTGCTTCTCTTTCTTTTGCCGAAAGATTCTTTTGTGATCGTTGTAAAGGAAACGCCAGGTTTTCTCTTACGGTCATAGAATCATATAAAGCTGCGCTTTGAAAAAGAAAGCCCATTTTAATGCGCATTTTATTTAATTCTTTTTCCGGCAGATCATGAATGTCTTTACCAAATACATTTATCTCCCCTTCATCTGCAGCTACTAAACCCACTATACATTTGATAAGCACTGATTTACCTGTGCCAGACTTTCCCAGCACCACTACATTTTCTCCTTCTTTAATTGTTAGGTTAACACCTCGTAATACTTCATGTTCACGATCAGTAAATGTTTTATGCAGGTTTTTAATCTGAATAACATTTTTAGTCTGATCCGTCTTTATTGTTATAGGTAATTCTTCTACTTGCATAATTGTTATTATAAAAGATCAATAATTTGTACTGCCAGCATATCGATGATAAATATTGTTAATGACGCCATTACTACAGCTGTATTGGCTGCTTTGCCCACGCTCTCTGTTCCGTTATCAGCAGTATATCCATTATAGCAACCGATAAGGCCAATAAAAAAGCCGAAGAATACCGATTTGATCGTTGCAGGAATAATATCTATAAAAGCAATTTTTGAAATGGCTTGATGAAAGAACCTGATCAGTGTAACATGGTTATGGATATTAACGCCTACAAAAGCGCCAAACATTCCCACGCCGTCTGCAAAAAATACTAACAAAGGGATCATCAGTGTAGTGGCCAAAATCCTTGTCACTACTAAATATTTGAAAGGATTGATAGCAGATACTTCCATGGCATCAATTTGTTCGGTTACTTTCATTGAACCCAACTCAGCCCCAATGCCTGAACCAATCTTTCCTGCAGAGATCAGTGCCGTTATTACCGGAGCAATTTCTCTTATCAATGATAAAGCGACCATACCCGGTAACCATGATTCAGCACCAAATTCCGCTAAGGTTGGCCTTGCTTGCAGGGTAAGTACCAGCCCCATAATAAAACCGGTTATTGCTACCAGTGGCAATGATTTATTTCCTATTTTATAAGATTGTATAAAGAATGCTTTGAATTCATAAGGCGGTAGAAAAAGCTCTTTAAAAAAGCGACCCCCAAATATTGTGATCTCTCCAACACTTTTAAACGCTTCCTTTAAATAATTGCCTATAGCAGATTTTGAGACTATTTTCTCGTCAGCTATCGTAAGATCTTTTATTGCAGTCTCCATAGTATTTTTTATTTTTTACTTTCCTGGTTAAAACGATTCATAACCAGGCTTTTTCATTATTTTTCCAACCTTATTATATTTGAAATTCAATTCTTTAAATAGTTTATCTTTCCTATTGTGGAAGACAATATCTATACCATTTAAAATTGGCTTGATTTTTTATACATTATAGTAACACAGTTGAAAATTTTGAGAATTTAATTCCCCAAACTAAAAACGACACTAGTACAATATGATCAATATTTTAAAGCAATTGAGACTGGACTATCGCCTTAAAGTTGGCTATGGCGCGGCTTTTTTACTATTGCTTGTTTCATATTTACTTACCTGGTATGCGAATCAGGACCTGATCTCTCAGTCTAAATTGGTTACAAGCAGCAATACAACTATAACGCATATGGAAGATCTCGGCTCGTATGTAAAAGATGCAGAGACAAGTGTGAGAGGATACATAATAATCAAAGATGAAAATTATCTGATCCCTTTTTATGAAAGCAGAAAAAATGTAAACAATACTTTTTATTTATTAGAAGCCGATACAAAGGATAATACTTCTCAGCAAATATTATTATATACCACAAAAAGTTTGATCGATCAGAAATATGACAGGTTGGAGGCTGGTATAAACCTGGTGAAAAATAATAAGGTTGATCTTAACAATGAAACCGTATTTGAAAATGACCTGCAGGGAAAAATTTTAATGGATAGTATCAGGCAAGTGATCGGCTTGATGAAAACGAAAGAACAGGAATTATTTGTTGCACGAGACACAGAGTTACGAGCAAGCTACGTAACAATGAACGTGATCATTGTTACTTCTTTAATATTGGCATTCTTATTTGCCATTTTCGGATTCATAACATATATACGAGAAAATAAAGCCCGTAAAACTGCCGATAAAAAAGTTACCGAATACCAGGATGAGTTACGGACACGTATTGAAGAGCTCGGTATTGCGAATAAAGAATTGATACTAATGAGGCACACGGAAAAATTTGCCGCAACGGGAAGAATAGCACGAACTATCGCACATGAAGTGCGCAATCCTTTAACTAATATAGACCTTGCCGTTAGTCAATTAAAAACAGATATTAATGATCCTGATGAAAATACAACGATGTTATTCGATATGATCAATCGAAATAGCAAACGCATCAACCAATTAATTACAGAGTTATTAAATACGACAAGGTTTTTAGACCTAAGTTTCGAAAATGTGTCAATCAATCTTATGTTAGATGAAGCGTTAGAGCTTGCAAAAGACAGGATTGAACTAAATCATATCCAGATTCAAAAAAGGTATAGCGATCACATGTGTGATATTGCCGTAGATCAGGAAAAAATAAAAATTGCTTTTCTGAATATCATTGTAAATGCAATAGAAGCAATGGAACCTGAGAAAGGCGTACTGACGGTATCTTCAAGAGATGAAAACGGTAAATGTGTTGTTGAGATACACGATAATGGAATTGGGATGGATTTAATTACTATCAGCAAACTATTTGAACCTTACTTCACAACCAAAACAAAAGGTAATGGATTGGGATTGGCCAATACACAAAACATCATTGTAAATCATAAAGGTACAATTACTGTGGATAGCAAACCCGGACAAGGAAGTACTTTTACTATTAAGTTTGATTTTGTAAATCCTTCAAAAAATTAATTTGCTGATTCTGTATTCTGCGTTGGCTCATCGGTATTTTTAACTTTCCGGATCTTGCCTTTTTTCCCATTGTGAGATTCATCTCCAAGCAATATACCCCAAGGTTCTAAACCATCTACCCTGTCAAATATTATCTTTAAGATTGCCAAAGTTGGCAACGCCAAAAAGACACCTGCGATCCCCATCAAAGTGCCACCAAACAACACTCCTGTGATAGCCATCAATGGATTTATTTTTACTTTTGACCCTACGATCCTGGGCATTAAAAAGTTACTATCAACTACGTGAACAAGTCCTATGGAAATAATTATCCACACAATATCATTCATGTTTGATGAGGTGGTCAATGTAACTAATATTGTAAATACTATACCCGTTATAATTCCTATATAAGGAACAAGATTTAAAATAGCGATAAAAACACCTAAGAAAATGGCATATTTAATTCCAAGGCAAAGTAAAATAATTGAATTAATAATGGCAATAATAGACATCTCTATTAAAAGGCCCAGCATGTAATTCTTAACCATACTTTTTGATTCAACCAATACTTCTTCTACTTTAATAAGGTGCTCTTTTCTAAAAACAGCCAATAAAAATTTCCTTATTAAATGCCTGTAAAATAAGATCAGAAAAGTATAGATCGTTATTATCACCAAGGATAGAAATGTTTCGGTTAAAGAAGAAAAGGTATGCCCAACGTATGAACCACCGGAACTGGTTATTTGTTTTGTTGTATTCCTGATGAATACGGTTTGCTGCGTATAGCTGATATTGAATTTTTGATTCACCCAATCTCTTATTGCATAATAATGTTCAGATAAATGCTTCCGGATAGACGGCATATCACTCATAAAAGATGATATCTGCGTAGATAAGAAATAAAATAATAAAACAATCACTACGACAGCTGATAACACAGACGTTATATCTGCCAAAGCTTTTGGCAGCCTTAGTTTTTCAAGCGCATTGGCTAATGGTAATAATAAAATGGCCAGTAATATTGAAAAGTATATCGGCACAATGATACTTTCGCCCAGATAGGCTATCCAGCCTATTAAAAAAAGTAATAATAATTTTACACACAGGCGCAAATAATAGGGTAATTGATTGTTCATATTGTCTTTTTAGAAAAATGCCCTTCACCTGTTGATGAAGGGCATAAGTGTAAATTAATTATTCTTATTGAAATTATAAACTTTCAATCCAATCCTTTACTTCTTGTTTTGTTTTTCCTAATTTTTTTTGCAATTTGCCTAGCAACTGATCGTCATCACCTTCTTCATACAAAAGGTCATCTTCTGTAAGTTGGGCATATTGTTTTTTGATCTTGCCCTTGGTGTCATTCCAGGTACCGTTTAATTTTAATTTCCAGGTTTCCATTCGTTGATTTTTTTAGATTGAAGAATTAAACTGTTCCACCGCGTATAACTCTTAATAATATCGCGATGATCGCAATTATCAACAAAATATGGATCACGCCGCCGGCATGATAGCCTAAAAAACCAATAGCCCAGGCTATTATTAAAATTACTGCTATTACATAAAGTAGATTTCCCATAAAATAAGTTTTAAGGTTTAAATGATAATGATAAATGTGTACAGGATACACTGTAAAAACTTTGCCAATTATCTGATTTTCTAAAAATCATTACTCAGCAATAGTTTCAGGCTATGACCAATGCAAAAAAATAACTATAAAAAAATAAAATGGGGAGAATGCTCTACAAACGGGAATATTAACCGGTTACTTGTTCAACAGTTTGATATATTATATCCCGGGTAAAAGGCTTGCCAATAAAACCATCTACGCCAAGCTCCAGCGCTTTGGCCCTGTCGGCAGATGTATCGTAT
>JABDBG010000044.1 GCA_013288745.1 Bacteroidota bacterium | reverse complement strand
ATTACTGCATCCTTATTTTTAAGCGTACCATTTGTATTATCCTTCGTTACGTGGTTATCTTTTGTTCCGGTGCTAATAGTTGTTTGATTATTTACTTGTTTGTTATCAGTTGATTTTCTATAGATAAAAAATAACAAAGCACCAATCAATAAAGCGCCTAAGATTGACCTCAATATGATATTGCCACGATTAGGTGGTACTCCGCCCTTATCGTGGTTCTTATCCAAAAGTTTACTCATGTCGTCCCAAGCTGCATCTTCGTTTGGAAGAGGCAGTTTCTTCAACTCCTGAGCTAACTCTTTTTCATATCGTGTTAAATCATTCACTAATATTTTCTCTTAATAACTGTGTTTTTAAATTTTTTCTTGCTTCACTCAAGTGCCACTTACTTGTTCCTTCGCTAATTTGTAACATTGCTGCTATTTCTTTATGGCTATAACCATCTATTATATATAAATTAAAAACAGCTTGGGTTGATGGAGGTAATTTTCGAATTAGGTGTAATATCTCTGTAATATTAACCTTTGTGTTTACTTCCGCATCTGCATGGAGTATTTCACTCTCCTGCAATTCATTTACTACAATAGAATTTTGTTTTGATTTGATATGGTCCAGGCAAGAATTAACAACAATCGTTCTGATCCAGGTATATAGCACAGCTTTTTGAGAATCGTATTTCTCTATATTTTTAAAAACCTTTAAAAAGCCTGTATTTAGAACAAGTTTGGCGTCGTCAGTGTCTTTCGTATATCGTACACACAAATTCATCATAGATTCATAAAAGCTGCGATACAAGCGCTCCTGATCTCTCCGATCATTTCTTTTGCATCCAGCAATTATTTCGTTAATATGTTCGTTTTCCTTGTGCAGATAATTATTTTCAGTAATGTTAGATTAGCTCTCAAAATAAGAGTTTTTTTTTCACATTAGTTCAAATAATTATATCAAATACCCCGTAACTTTTCTGTTACGGGGTATTTTAATGTAGAAATAAAATTTTTATTTCTATGTTTTTGTAGGGATGATATGTTCTACTATTTGGCATTATTATTTGTAAGTAATTACTAGTTTAGGCCCGGTAGAACTATCTGCCGCTGCCTCGCTTGAACTATACGCTATTTCTTTATAATACGCCTCAGTTTGCAAACGCATGCAAAATCCGAAATTTGTACCCGGTGTTGCGATCATGTCTTTTACCAATTGCGTAACATCCAAATCAGTAGTAGTATAATCCCATCTTGATGTAGACGGAGGAACAATTACTTCATCAGTTGTTGTAACGCCGGGTTTAGTGTTCCAGGTAATGGTTGATTGATCCCAGTTGCCAGTAACCCTATCCAGTACACAAGTGTTATCTCCAAACGGAGTATAAGGAGATCCTGCATAAGTTGAATTGCCCCAAAATCCTGCAAATGAATCAATTCCGTATAATGTTAGTTTAGCACTTGCTATTTGTGTTCCGGCAGGTAGTGTATCCAGCGCAGTAAATTTTAGATAAGAGCGGTACCATCCTTCTCCTGCACCCAGTGAACCATATGTCCAATCCATTACTCTAAAAAACGGTGCTGTACCATCCTTATCATTACCATCATATAATCCCGGTACATAATCAACTTCTGCATCCTGACCAGTCAGAACTCCCGGTTGAATTGTCAGTGTTTTAATACCGTTAAGGCTAACAATAACAGTCATTGTATCAATTCCTGTACTACCGGCATTATTTGTTGCTTGAAATTGAAGAACGTAAGTACCTGTAACAAGATTGGTTGCAGTTGTAGTAGTTACAGAAGGATTGTTGCTAAAAGTAGGTACAGAAGAGGTACTAAATATGGGTACAGAAGGCCCGGAAATTGCTGTCCATAAGTAGGTCATATTTGAAGTACTACCACTTATAACTGTTCCTGATAAAGAAACTGTAGATGTGATCACGTTCTGATCAGCTCCTGCATCTACAGTAACAGGAATGGGTGTGTCGCATTTTTTATTACAGCCGGCAAAAAAAAATGCCACTACGAATAAGGCTGTAATCGAAAAATGGACTTGTTTCATGATCGTTTGTTTTGGCCTAATAGATTCATTTACTTAGTTACATGTACATACAAAGAAATATAAAGGTTGGGTAGGTTGGGGAGTTATCTAGACTATATTTTTAGTAACCATTATATCGCGAAGCGTAAATCAATCTAAATAATTGATAATCAATATTAAAATGCTTTATTTAATACAGCGATAGTTAGACGGCTGATACAAATAAGTTTTTCTGTGTCATCGTATATTTTGATATCCCACACATGGGTATGGGTCCCTAAATGCAGCGGGCGTGCAACTCCGGTCACAAGACCCTGCCTTGCACTACGTATATGATTAGCGTTTATTTCAAGTCCGACACAGCTGTATTTTTTAGAATCAACCACCAATTGAGCAGCCACGCTGCCAACTGTTTCTGCAAGGGCACAATTGGCCCCACCGTGTAATAAGCCAAAAGGTTGTTTAGTGCGGTTGTCTACAGGCATAGTTATTTTAATAAAATCTTCGCCAAGTTCTTTCCATTGCATGCCTAAATGTTCTGCCATTGTACCTGAAAAAGGAGCCAGGTCTTGCATTTTTAATGATTTATTGAACCAAATAGACATAGTTAATGAAGAATTATAAATTAAAAATTGATAATTTTTACAGCCATGATATTTTAATATTTCCCAGATTTAATTGATTCGTTTACTACTGCCGGTAAAAATTGCGATACTTCACCACCATTCTTTAATACATCGCGTACAAGTGTAGAGGCAACTGAAGTAAATTGGGGTAAGCAGGTTAAAAAAATAGTTTCTACGCGAGGATCCAGGCTGCGGTTCATATCGGCAATAGCCTTTTCATATTCAAAATCATTTACGTATCGAATACCCCGTAGAATAAAATTAGCACCAACTTCTTTGCAGCAATTAACGGTTAGACCTTCATATAAAACAGCATCAACTTTAGGCTCGTTCTTATAAATTTCTTTTATCCATTGTAAGCGCAGGTCTTCCGTAAAAGTAGGTACTTTATTAACGTTGCGGCCAATACCAATGATGAGTTTATCAAACAAAGGAATTGCCCTGTTGATGATATCGGTATGTCCCAATGTTACGGGATCAAACGTGCCGGGAAATAAACAGATGCGCATTACTAAAATTGTTAATGGTTAATTGTAAATGATATGATAATTACAATCATTCTAAATTTCAGCATTCAAATTAATCATTAATCAGTAATAATTAACCATTAATTCTTGTTGCCTGAAAGTAAGTACAGCACTGCCATGCGGACTGCCACACCATTTTCTACCTGTTGTAAGATGATAGATTGTTTGCTGTCTGCAACATCACTGTCAATTTCCACGCCGCGGTTAATTGGCCCCGGATGCATTATGACGATTTCTTTTTTAAGTCCGTCCAGTAGTTTTTTGGTAACACCATAAGCAATATTATATTCTCTGAGAGAGGAGAATAATACCTGGTTTTGTCTTTCTAGCTGAATACGCAGCACGTTGGCAACATCGCACCATTCCAATGCTTTTTTAAGATTGTATTCTACTTTTATGTTGAGTGCTTCGCTGATATATTTAGGGATCAATGTTGGAGGGCCTGCTACCATTACTTCCGCACCCATTTTTTTGAGTAGGTAGATATTGCTGAGCGCAACCCTTGAGTGCATGATATCGCCGATCAAAACAATTTTCTTTCCTTCTAAGCTGCCGAGTTTTTCGTTGATGGAAAATGCATCCAGTAATGCCTGCGTGGGATGCTCATTAATGCCATCTCCTGCATTTACGATCGCAGCAGGAATATGTTTTGCCAGAAAGTGCGGTGCTCCGCTGGCGCTGTGCCGCATCACTACCATATCTACTTTCATGCTCAGGATATTGTTTACAGTATCCAGCAAGCTTTCTCCTTTTGATACAGAAGATCCTGACGCCGTAAAGTTGATGGTATCTGCCCCCAGTCTTTTTTCTGCCAGTTCAAAAGATATCCTTGTGCGGGTAGAACTTTCGTAAAACAGATTCACAATAGTTATGTCACGCAGTGACGGAACCTTTTTAACCGGTCGCTGTAAAACTTCTTTAAATTGAGTGGCTGTAGATAGAATGATCGAGATATCTTCCTTAGTAAGGTCTTTAATGCCCAAGAGGTGTTTGGTAGATAGTTGCATTAAGGAGCAAAGCTACGGTAACCAAAGACAAAAAACAAATAACAAATTTTAAATCCCCAACAATTTAAAATTCCAAAAAGCAATAAATTAAATTACAAAACTAGAACTAGGCTATTGTATTTTGAGTAAAATTGCTGAAAATATTTTTTTTAACTGTTCTGCTTCGTCAATCAGTTTATTTCTAGCAGAGTCAAATTCATTTGATTCTCCAACAAAAAGCAAGTTTAGCCAATAAACAGTCTCTTTTGCCTCTTTCCTGGAAATTCTGATATGCATTTTAAGATCAGAAACACCTAGGTTTTCATTGGCTTCAATATAATTGGCACCAATTGATCCACTCGATCTAACGACTTGTTTAATATCTTGTAAATTGATTGTATCCCATTTCAAACTTCGACAAAATTGCCTTACGCTTTTAGCAAATAATAGGCAACGGGTTTCTAATTCGTTAGACATAATAGGGTAGGATCTTTGTGAAAAAATAAAAAAAAATCTAAAATTACAATGCTATAATTATTTTTTTAATTCGAGTTCTGTAATTTGATTTATTGTTTTTTGGAATTTGTATTTTATACTTTTTAGTATAAAACAACAGTCTCAGTATCTTTTTGAATTTTCACCATTTGTGATACGATCGCATCGATCGATTTGCCGTAGTAGTCCGGCTGTATTGGTAATTCTCTATTAAATCTTCTGTCAACCAATACGCACAACTCAACTTTTTTAGGTCTGCCGAAATCTATCAGCGCATCCAGGGCTGCACGTATTGTTCTGCCTGTATAGAGTACATCATCTATTAAAATAACTTCTTTGCCTTCTATAGAAAAATCGATGGTTGTTTTATTTGCCATACGGATCTCATTGCGCACGTCATCCCTGTAAAAAGTAATATCTAAAACACCGTAGTTTACTTTTTCACTTGGATACAGTTTCTTAATATTTTCAACAATCCTATCGCTTACATAAACGCCACGGGGCTGCAGGCCAATGAATACCACATCGTTTAAATTCAGGTGGTTTTCCATCAGTTGATGTGCCAGTCTTAAAATGGTTAAGTGGAGCTGCTGCTTATCTAATATTGTTGTCAAATTGAAATATTGTACGGCGAATTTATCTTTTATTAGCCGAATAAAAAAGGGTTGAAATTTTCAACCCTTTTTATAGTATAATTTAGTTCGATTAATAACGTCCGTAGCGCGAATGGCCAAATTGGTACAATATGCCTAACTGAAATACATCATTATTCATATTTTCATTTTCGCCGGGATTTGTATCGCTGTTAATATTTGATAAACCAATATTAGCACGTGCATCAAATCCGAAGCCATTTCTTGCTATATAGCCTCCGCCAAACGCCCATGAAAAATCTGTACTATGGTAAATATCTTTTGTATCAACATGATGTTCGCCGTAGCCGGTTTCTGTTGCACTTAATAAAAAGCCGAATTGCGGACCTGTTTCAAGGCGCCAGCCTCTGCGAAATTGATATTGTAACAACACAGGTATATTTAAATATACAAGATCGGTTGTATAATTATGGGTAAAGCCGTCTGATCCCGGAAAAGGAGCTACTCCTCCCTGGCCGGAAAATACGACTTCAGGTTGTAAAGCCCACCCGTTTGATCTGTCGTTGAACTTTATATTTAGTAAAGCACCACCATGCAGAGAAGCTATTGGACTATAATCATATACAGATTGTCCCATATCGGTCATATTAGCAACGCTAAAGCCTCCCTTTATTCCAAATTCAACTTTTGGTCCTGGTCCCATTTGAGCTTGCATTGTATAATAGCTCAATGCAAGTACGGCAATTAATAATGTCTTTTTCACTTGTATGTTTTTTGGTTAGAAAATGAAATTCAAACATCATGCCATCTTAACGGTACAGATGTCTGATCAGTTTTAATAGACAGATCAATTATAAAAAAGTTTAAAATAAATTTATTTTTCTTGCAAGAACGGATACCTGTAATCAATTGGCGAAGTAAACATTTCTTTAATTGTTCTGCAGCTTAACCAACGATACAGGTTTAAAATACTACCGGCTTTATCATTTGTACCGCTGCCTCTTGCACCGCCAAATGGCTGCTGGCCAACTACAGCTCCTGTACATTTATCGTTTACGTAAAAATTACCTGCACTGTTACGCAGTTTGTTAGTCGCCAATTCTATCGCATACCGGTCTTGTGCAATGATAGCACCTGTCAATGCATAAGGGGAAGTTGTATCAACAATTTTTAATACCTCCTCAAATTTATTTTCATCATACACATACAATGTTAGTACCGGGCCAAATATTTCCTGGCACATGGTAACATACATAGGATCGGTTGTTTCTATAATTGTTGGCTCAATAAAGAATCCTTCTGTTTTATCACAATTACCACCGATCAATATTTTCACACCACTATCTTTTTTCTTAGCGTTCTTTATATAGTTTTCTATTTTATCAAAGCTTCTTTCATCTATTACTGCATTAATAAAATTGGTGAAGTCTTCCGTAGATCCCATCTTCATTGTTTTTACCGCTGCAACTAATTTCTTTTTTACTTCTGCGGCGATATTACTCGGAATATAACACCTCGATGCGGCGCTACATTTTTGTCCCTGAAATTCAAAAGCGCCGCGTGCCAGTGCAGTTACTAACACATCTACATCGGCGCTGCTATGTGCCAGAATAAAATCTTTACCACCCGTTTCACCAACAATGCGCGGGTATGACCTGTAATTTCCAGTGTTATCACCAATGGCTTTCCACATCGTATTAAAAACACCTGTACTACCGGTAAAATGTATGCCGGCAAAATCATTGTGTTTAAAACAGATATCACCCACAACAGCACCATCAACATAAATTAAATTGATAACGCCATCCGGTAAGCCTGCTTCTTTTAAAATGCGCATAATTAACTGCGCGCTGTAAATTTGCGTGTAGGATGGTTTCCAGATAACCACATTACCGGCCATTGCGCAAACAGTTGGCAAGTTGCCTGCGATAGCTGTAAAATTAAATGGAGTAACTGCAAGTACAAATCCTTCCAACGGGCGATATTCAACACGGTTATTTACACCCGGACTGCTGATTGGCTGACCGCGGTATATCTCGCTTAAATAATGCACATTAAAACGTAAAAAATCTATCAGCTCACATGAAGCATCGAGTTCAGCCTGTATAACATTTTTGCTTTGTCCGAGTAGGGTAGTAGCTAAAATTTGCGCACGGTATTTTGTTGCTAAAAGATCAGCAGCTTTTAAGAATATATTGGCCCTGTTTTCCCAGCTAAGGTTCGCCCATTTATCTTTTGCTTTTAATGCAGCAGCAATTGCTTTTTTTACATGTGATGCATCGCCTTCATGAAAATGCCCCAACAAATGTTTGCGCTCATGTGGCGGGCGTATCTCTAATTTTTTTCCGGTACGTATTTCTTCTGAACCAATGTACATCGGCACATCGATCTTGGAAGATTTTAATTCTTTCAGTGAAGCTTTTAAAAGTAATTTTTCTTTGCTTCCCGGTGCATAATTAAGAACGGGTTCATTTGTCGGAAGTGGATAATAGAAGTCGCCAAATTGCATAATATTTTCTCCTAAATTCTTATTTATCGTAAGAGTTTTTTCTTTTCAAGTTACAAAAAAATATTAGTTGTACAAAGGGTTTTCACGCAAAGGCGCCAAGTTGAAATACAAAAGCCGCAAAGTTTTCTTTGCGGCTTTGCCATCTTATTTTGCTTTGCGTGAAATCAATTACGCATTTTCTTTTTCCTTCATCAAATAAGCCTTAATAAACCCATCAATCTCACCGTCCATAACCGGGCCAACATTGCCCACCTCATAATCAGTTCGGTGATCTTTGATCATTTTATAGGGATGAAAAACATAGCTTCTTATCTGGCTGCCCCATTCGATTTTCTTTTTGCTGGAGTTGGTGGTATCTAATGCTGCTTGCCGCTTGCGCATTTCTTCTTCGTATAAACGGCTTTTTAACATCGCCATTGCTTTGTCTCTGTTCTCGCCTTGTGTACGTGCTTGCTGACATTCAACAATAAAGCCACTTGGCTTATGCGTTAAGCGCACAGCGGTTTCTACTTTGTTTACGTTTTGTCCGCCGCTACCTCCGCTTCGGAAAAAGGCCCATTCAACATCGGCAGGATTAACAGTTATTTCGATGGTATCATCAATTAACGGGTACACGTAGACGCTGGCGAAAGAAGTATGCCGCCTTGCATTGCTATCGAACGGACTAATGCGTACCAAGCGATGCACGCCGCTTTCCGCTTTTAAAAAGCCGTAAGAAAATGGTCCGTCAAATTGAAAAGTACATGTCTTGATACCGGCGCCATCGCCCCATTGCCAATCGAGCTCGGTGACTGTCCACCCTTGTTTTTCACCATACATGCGGTACATGCGGGCCAGCATTTCTGCCCAATCCTGGCTTTCAGTGCCACCTGCGCCGCTGTTGATCTGCAATACTGCAGGCAATGAATCGGTAGGTTCGTTGAGTGTGCTTTTAAATTCGGCTTCGTCGATGGCGGCATTGGCTTTTGTGTAAGCTTCTTTAACTTCATCTTCGGTTGTTTCGCCCTCTTTCCAGAACTCAAAGAGCACGGCAAAATCATCTACTAACGACACTACATCGTTGTACATGTTTACCCAGTACTCGTTAACCTTTGTTTCTTTTAAAATGGAAGTTGCGCGGGCATTATCATCCCAAAAACCCGCCGATAGCGCGAGCTGTTTATCGTTTTCTATTTTGGATTCTCTGTTAGCGACGTCAAAGAAACCTCCTCAAGACCACCACACGGTCTCTCATATCCTTCAATTGTTCTGTTGTCATAAGTGCAAAGATAATTGATTTGGTGATTTGTTGATTTGGAGATGTGATGATTGTTTTTGTTTGCAGTTGAAAAACTACGCAGAATAACAAAAGCTCTTAACGATACTACTTACCAATCTCTCCATTAATAGCAGCTTTTATCATCGGATAAAACATATCTTTTGATGATACAGGCACTTCAACATCCGGCTTTAAACCACCAACTGTATTAGCAGCTGTACTTGCAGAACTAACCCAGTAGAAAGGAATATATAATCGCAGAAATGTTCGGGGCATTATTATGTATCGGAGTGTTCCTGCATCACAGCCTCCGCGGTTTCCACCGGTTTCTTGTCCGTAGAGTTTGCAATCGCTTTGTTCTTTTAATGCTGTGGCAAATAATGATCCTGCAGAAAATGTCCCATCATTTATAAGTACATACACTTTTCCTTTGAAGGTACGCTTGTACGGATTTTGCAGGCCAACGGCCGGATAATTTAGTGTATAGACCTGGTGTTGTATCATTGGTAAAATTGTCATAGGATCAACCGATGAACTACTCTTAACATAACACAATGCTTTAAATTCACTAGTATCAACAACAGTATATTGTTCTTTGATATAATAAAAATTTTTCGGTAATAAATATTTCAGCAGGTCTAACGGGCCACTGTTCATTCCGCCCGTGTTATTGCGCAGGTCGATCACAAGGTTTTGTATATTATTTTTTTCAAGCTCTTTAAATAATCTGGTATCAAAATCAAGAGCATCTGAATACATGAACGACTTAATTTTTACCCAGGCAGTCTGCGGTATGTCTGATGGGTAGGAGACAGTGTGTAAAGAGTCATTCGGTGGCATAATTCCTTTTGCATCCTGGCCATCTGAGTTTTGATGATAGCTGGAATCTCCCTTAACATTTACTATCAGTGGTTGTATAACTTTTTTTGTAGTAGTGCCATCCGGTGATCTAAACAAAATAGTAAAACTATTCTCGGTGGAATGCAGCCGCCAATAGAAAGCATTAAATCGCCCTGTTTCAAGCTGGAAATTTTTAAACGCATTGCTATAACCATCTCCCGAAACCAATGGCCGTAGTTCTTGTAATAATTGTTGTGCAGTTTCATTATTAATTGCCAACACTTCATCATCTAAATTAATGGTAGAATCTTTTTTACCAAGATATTCCTTAACAAAAATACGATCGTCTTTTATGTATATAAAGAACGGAAGCAGTGGATGTTCAATTCTGCCATATTTGTCAGAGTAAGACTGGCTGGGATTTATTACTGTATGACCACACTTTATTTTATCTATTAGATCTCCCTGCAATATTTGCCAAAACTGGATCTGGTTCATCGGATGATCGAGCTTGGATAAAGCTTCGACAAAATAATGATCCATTGAATCTTTTGTAGTGTAACGATATAAACTTGGATGTGCTTTTTCCAGCAATGCCCTGAAGTAGGTATAATCGGATACTAATTCATCAACAGTAAATTTGTGTAAAGAAGAATCCAGATTAGGATAGCCCTGCGCTTTGGCTGTAGTAAACAGGCAAGATAAAATGGCTATTATCAAAAATCTTTTTACATTCACTATTCTCATAAAATTGTTTGGTATAAAATATTTAGCACCGACATATACTATTTGCTTATTTCAAAAGGTTGGATCGTGGAGTATCAGTGATTGAATGTATCTATATGCAAGTTTGTGGTAGGCGCCATATGGTAGCTCCAAATCACATCATCGTATGTAATCACTATGTACCAGTCTCCGGTTCTGTAATATTCCATCTTAAAAATACAACTTCTGTTTTTTTGATCCTTAGCCTTCCAAACAAATTGTTTAGGATTTGATTGTTTATCAATCGTTTCCTCTGCTGTTGTATAGATTGAATTGGCAGAATCGCTTACTGCTATAACAGGTGACTGCACAGTAAATGTAATATCCTTTAAAACAGCCGCATTGTTGTACTCCCATTTTTGCGAGTTTAGATCCCAGGTACCTTTAATTGCGGAAATTGAATGAAATACTATTGGTTGAGCATTTACCGTAAAACACAAAAGCGTTAGCAGAGATAGTAACAATTTCATAAAAAGCATTAAGGAATGAAAGTATAAATATACAATAAATAAAAATTATTCCTTTTAGTAAGCAAGCTATTAAGCATCCTGTAATGTCTTAAATTCAATCCGGTATTTATTATTTGCATTAAGTTCTTTAACTTAGATGGGCAGGCTTTTGTCATTTCATCCATTCAATAGTATTACCAATGAATTTTAAAAAGACAAGTTTCGTTATCATTTTTGTTGCCGTTTGTTTTGCTTCTTTTGCACAAAAGAGCATTTATGATCCGCAAGAATTATTTGCACAAAATATATTTACGAAAAATGGTAATGAATTTCGTTCAGCAAATGGTGCACCTGCAAATATGTATTGGCAAAACCGTGCTGACTATGAATTACATGCTTCAATTGATACTGCTGCAAACGAATTGAGTGCTAGCGAAGTAATTCACTATACTAATAATAGTCCTGATTCCTTAGAATCGCTTTGGTTGCAGATCGATCAAAATACTTATCGGGCAGATGCGCGTTCTAATTTTTACACTACACCTCAGCCTAGTGAACATACCAATGGAATGCAATTCGGATCTGTATCTATTGAATTCAAGGGCAAAACCTTTAAAGCAGATTATATCATCAATGATACAAGAATGCAGATACGCCTGCCCGGTAAATTATCTTCCAAAGAAAAGATCAATATCAACATTCAATATCAGTATACTATACCGGGAGCATTTGGCGGCAGAACGGATTATGCCGAAACAAAGAATGGAAAAATATTTGAAGTAGCGCAATGGTATCCGCAAATGTGCGTGTACGATGACCTGGAAGGATGGAGCAGCTTACCGTTTTTAGGCAGCGGAGAATTTTACTGCGAGTATGGTGATTTTGATTATACTATAACTGTTCCATCAGATATGATCGTTGCGGGCAGCGGAGAATTACAAAACCCTAATGAAGTGCTTAGCTCTAAACAAATAAATCGTTTAGCAGCGGCTAATAGGAGTGATTCCACTATCATCATTCGTTCTGTTGATGATGTAAATGCAATGGCCACAAACCCTGGTAAAGGAACAAAGAGCTGGCACTTTAAAATGTACAACTCACGTGATGTAGCTTTTGGCGCATCAAGGGCTTATGTGTGGGATGCGGCAAGGGTTAATTTGCCAAATGGTAAAACATCATTGGCCATGTCTGTTTATCCTGTTGAAAGTGTTGGTCCCGATAAATGGAACAGGGCGACTGAGTATTTGAAAAAATCAATGGAATATTTTTCTGCAAAATGGTTCGTGTATCCGTGGCCGGTAGCTGTTAACCAGGCAGGTATTGCAGGTGGTATGGAATATCCCGGTATCGTGTTTGATGGGATGGATGACAGCGGTGATGTATTGTATTGGGTAACGGCTCATGAGATAGGCCATAACTGGTTTCCTATGATCGTTGGTAGCGATGAAAGGCGCTATGGTTGGATGGATGAAGGCTTTAATACTTTTATCGATATCTACGCATCTGATAATTTTAATAAAGGAGAATTTGCACCTAAGCGTGATGCGGAATATGCACCGGGCAAAGGAAATCCTGCAGCCGAGATCATCCCTTTATTGAAAGACAGTGTCACGCCACCAATGATGTCGAGGGCAGATGGTGTTTTTGAAAAGTACCGTCATCCTATGGTTTATTTTAAACCTGCTTTTGGCTTGGTACTATTACGTGAAGTGATATTAGGGCACGATCGGTTTGATTATGCATTTCAAAAATACATAGAACACTGGGCCTATAAACATCCATCACCGGATGATTTTTTCAGGACCATGAATAATGAATCGGGTGAAGATCTTGACTGGTTCTGGAAAGAATGGTTCTATAATAACTGGCAGCTTGATATGGCGGTACAGTCCGTTTCGTATAAAGACAATAATCCTGCAAATGGGGCAGATATCACGATTACCAACCTGCAAAAAATGGCCATGCCCGCAACCATCGAAATTGTTTTGAAAGACGGCAGTAAACAACGTTTACAATTGCCTGTAGAAACCTGGATGCAAGCTATAACACATACTATTCACGTAACTACAACACAGAAAATACAATCCGTAACGATTGATCCTGATTCGTTGCTGCCTGATAGTAACAGGAAGAACAATTCTTTGTCTTTTTAATATTAGCGAGAAAGGGATTATGTAGTTGCGAAGAAGCGACGTTGAAAAAGTAAAATTTTGAAACTGTCGCGGAGGCGGAAAAAGTCCATAAATGCATTATAGACTTTACTAGTGCTGTCGATGCCTGTTAGGCTTTGAAAAAAGCCATTTACAGACTATAAGTGATTGCAAAATTTACTCAGTGTATAATTTGATGATCCACACTATAAGATAAATACCTACAGTCGCAATTACTAATGCCGGAACTACCGTGCTTAATAAGTTGATTGATTTTTTTAACATGGTTTACTTTTTAATGGTTAGATATATTGTTTTACTTTAATCTATTATTTTTGTTCATTTTCTTCAATTAAGATGTATAAATCTTACTGATCAATTTCACATTTCAAATAGGCAAGCAAAGCAAAAATTCCGACAAATGATCATAAAAATCAGTACTGATAAGTATTAAATTCTTATGTCAAGGAACCAAGAGATAGGGTGTGAATTAAAAACAAATAATTATAATATGTTTTATATTATTTTTTATCTGATACAAATATACAAATGTTAAGTTAATTTAACACATATTTTTAAAAATAATTTGATGTTTGGGGATAAAAATGAAGCGTTTTTGATCGAAAAGGTTGAAAATCAGGAATTATGAAAAAAGTGGTGTGGATAAAAAAGATTTAAAAATTATACTTAAATGGCCTTCAGATCCGTTGCTGCGCCTATGATTGGGGTGATAATAGGAAGATTTAACCGCTTGCTTTCTGCTGTTATTCTGATAATGGGTTCATCCCATGCATGAAGGGATAATGAAAATTTTGACCAATGTACCGGAAGTATGGTTTTAGCCTTTAGGTCGATGCCTGCCTGTATCACTTCTTCCGGCATCATGTGAATATATTTCCAGTATTGGTTGTATTGTCCGCATTCTAATATAGCCAGGTCAAATGGCCCGAAAGCAGCACCGATCATTTTGAAATGACTGTCATAACCCGAATCGCCACCTATGAATATTTTCATACTCGGTGTTGTAAATACGAACGACATCCACAAAGTGCGGTTGCGTTTAAATTCTCTTCCTGAAAAATGCCTGGCAGGCGTAGTATTTACAATAAAACCCGAAGAAAGCTGTATCTGCTCGTTCCAATCTTTTTCAATGATCTTTTCCCTGCTATAGCCCCAGTATTGAAGATGTGTGCCCACACCTAAACCGGTAATTACTTTTTTTACTTTAGGTTGAAGCTTTACGACGGTTACATAATCTAAATGATCCCAATGGTCGTGTGTAATAAAGAGATAGTCGATCTCGGGTATATCATCTGTTGTATAAATATCGGAGCCTCTAAAGCTTTTCGTTGTAAAACTGATAGGAGAGGCAGAGCCGCTAAAAACAGGATCAACTAATATTTTTTTCCCATCCACCTGCATAAAATAAGAAGAGTGGCCAAACCATACCAATACATTTTTATCAGGGTCCAGTGTTAATAGGTTTGTTTTGGTAGATGGTAAAATATGCGATGGAATATTTCTGCTGCTCTTTTTAAAAAGAAAGTCATATAAAACAGTAAAATAATTAGCACCTTCTGCCAGGTCAGGCGTAGGGTTAAGATTTTGAAATTTGCCGTCCCTGAAATTAGGAGAGTTTTTAAGCTTGATCAATTGATTTACATCAGGAAGGTTACCGAATTTTGGCTGTTGTATAAAAGTAAATATTACAATAAATAACACTGCTATTATTGAACCAAATACTATCATGCGTTAGAGGAAATTATTACTTTTATAAAGTTAGGATGTTGAACTGATGTGTAAGATTAACGAAAATTTTAATGTTTTATTATTTTTATTTAGCCCGTTCGTATTGCACCGGCCACTTAATATCAAAATTTAATGACCTTGCCGCCTGTAAAGGAAAATAAGGATTTCTTAAAAGTTCGCGTGCCAGGAATATAATATCTGCCTGCTCGTTTTGTAATATGCTTTCTGCTTGTTGGGCGGTAGTAATTAAACCTACAGCGCCTGTTAAAATAGTTGCTTCTTTTTTTACCTGTGCCGATAAGGGTACCTGATACCCGGCTACCAGCGGGATCTTTACATTACCAATATTTCCACCTGAAGAACAATCTATCAGATCAACACCAAGGTCTTTTAGCAGCTTGCTTAACTGAACAGATTGCTGAATATCCCAACCGCCTTCTTTCCATTCGGTAGCGGAAATGCGTACAAATAGAGGCAGGTTATCGGGCCATACGGTTTTTATGGCAGTGACTACTTCTACTAATAAGCGCACCCTGTTCTCAAAAATTCCTCCATATTCATCTGTACGCTGATTACTAAATGGAGATAAGAACTGGTTGATCAGATACCCATGCGCCGCATGAATTTCTATTACTTTAAAGCCGGCAGTAAGTGCACGTTGTGCAGCTGCCTTAAAATCGCCTGTCACTTTTTTTATGCCGTCTGTTGTCAACTCAATTGGCAGATCGGCGCCTTCATGAAAAGGGATAGCGCTTGCTGACAGAACTTTCCAGCCACCTTCCGATATTGCAATTTCTTTTCCGCCTTGCCATGGCACGTTATTGCTTGCTTTGCGGCCTGCGTGTGCCAGCTGAATACCTGCAACAGCATCATGCTGATGAATAAATGTTGTGATGCGTTGCAGATTAGTAATATGGTCATCTTTCCAAATGCCCATATCAGCAGGTGTTATTCTACCTTCGGGGGATATAGCTGTAGCCTCCATCACAATTAAACCTGCACCACCAATTGCCCTGCTCCCTAAATGCACCAGGTGCCAGTCATTTGCAAAGCCATCTTCGGACGAATATTCACACATAGGTGATACCGCTATCCTGTTCTTTAATGTAACAGATTTTATTTGTAATGGTTCGAAGAGCTTTGCCATATTGATCTATTTGAATTGGTAAGGTAGCGATTTTATGGGTGCATGTTTGTTATAGTCTTGTAAATTAATAGAGTAATCCGTTCATAACAAAATATTTTACAGCAAATGGTAATTATCTATTTTCGTACCAAATAAAAGATCATGGTAACAGCAATAGATAAGAACACGGCTTTAGTGATAATTGATATGCAAAAAGGCATCGTAAAATTTCCAGTGGTACATCCTATAGACGGCGTAATAACCAACGTAGTTAAACTGGTAACGGCTTTTCGAAAAGAAGGTCTGCCGATCGTAATAGTAAATGTAGATCCTTCGGGGAATGTTGCGTCGAAAGCGCGTACAGATGGCGGAAGAAATGCTCCTCCAATGCAGTTTCCTCCTGAATTTTTGGAGATCATTCCTGAAATTCCTGTTTTGCCCGGAGATATCCGCGTTACAAAGCATAGCTGGAGCGCTTTTGCTACTACTTCAATAGACGAAGAATTAAAGAAAAGAAATATTACAGGAATTGTATTGACAGGTGTTTCAACAAGTATCGGCGTTGAAGGCACTGCAAGAAACGCAAGTGAAAAAGGTTACAACATCACTTTTGCAAAAGACGCTATGACAGATATGAAACTGAGTGCGCACGAAAACAGCACAGGTGTTATTTTTCCTCGCATCGGCGAAGTAGATAATACGGCAGCGATCATTGCTAAGTTGAGCGACAGAACTTAATTAATTGGTAAAAAGATAAATTGTAAATGAAGGGTAATAATAATATAAAAGCTCTGCACATTACCATTTATCATTTACAATTAACCATTTCATCCTATCCATTATTCCAGGCATCTCTTTCATCGGGGCTAAATTTCCAGGGCGCAAAATTATTTTCAATATTGCCGAACATGGTGTTCCATTCCTGTGGTGCATTGCTGTCTTCCATCACCAAAGCGCGGCGCAGTTCGATAATAATATCAAGCGGACTGATACTAACCGGGCATTCTACTACACAGGCATTGCAGGTTGTGCAGGCTCTTAATTCTTCAACTGTAATATAATTATTGAGCAATGTTTGTTGGTCGTCTTTAAAGCTGCCGTTGGCGTTTATATTTTTTCCTACTGCTTCGAGCCTGTCGCGTGTGCTCATCATTATTTTGCGCGGACTTAATAATTTACCTGTCTGCGTAGCAGGACAAGCTGCGCTACACCTGCCACATTCTGTACAGCTATAAGCATCTAATAAATTTTTCCAGCTAAGATCGAAAATATCTTTTGCGCCAAATTTTTGCGGAGCTGTTTCACCCGTTGGTGCGAGCTCGGGCTGCATCATGTACTTTACTTCATTCTGTACAGCAGGCATATTATCAAATTTGCCATTCACTTCTAATCTTGCAAAATATGCATTGGGGAAAGCGAGCATGATATGTAAGTGCTTGCTATAGGGCAGGTAATTTAAGAATACAAATATACCCGTGATGTGCAACCACCAGCAAGTCCTTTCGATGATCAATAAACTGTGTTGCGATACATTGCTAAATAGGGGAGCGATCATTCCTGAAATAAGAAAGTCACCTGTATCATGAAAGCCTGCAGTGTTTTGCAATTGGAGGGCCCTGTCTGTAGTGTTCATTGTAAGGAACAATGTCATCAATATAATTTCAGCGATCAGGATATAGTTGGCATCACTGCGCGGCCAACCGTTAAGGTCCCTACTGATAAAGCGTTTTAGCTTAATGATATTTCTTCTTGCCAAAAAAATAACACAAACCGTAATTACACCAACGGCTAATATTTCAAAGAAGTCGATGATAAATGTATAACTGCTTCCGAGGTATGGAAAAAACAACCGATGTGTGCCTAATATTCCATCCAGCACAATTTCCAGTATCTCAATATTGATAATGATAAAACCTGCGTAAATAACAAAATGCATTACGGCCACTAAAGGATTTCTAAACATCTTTTTTTGTCCGAATGCCAGTAACAATAAGTTTTTCCAGCGCTTAGCCGGATCATTAGAGAGGTTTTCATCTTTCCCTAATAGAATGTTTCGGCGGATCTGTAAAATGTTTTTTGTAAACATCCCGATAGCCACAACAGCCAATGCGATAAAAAAGATTT
>JABDBG010000043.1 GCA_013288745.1 Bacteroidota bacterium | reverse complement strand
TATATTTTCTACGCAAGACCAGGCTGCTGCTGCTATCGCTGCTGCAGGTATTGGTGTATTTGCATGGAAAGGGCAAACACAGGAAGAAGCTGACTGGTGTATTGAACAAACATTGTTTTTTGGAAGCGCTGATAAGCCTTTAAATATGATCCTGGATGATGGCGGTGATCTAACGAATATGGTTTTTGATACCTATCCTGAATTAGTTGCAGGTATCAAAGGTCTGTCTGAAGAAACGACAACAGGCGTACATCGTTTATACGAAAGAATGGCAGCGGGTACTTTACCAATCCCTGCATTTAATGTAAATGATTCAGTTACTAAATCTAAATTCGATAATAAATACGGGTGTAAAGAAAGTTTGGTAGATGCTATTCGCCGTGCTACGGATGTAATGATGGCCGGTAAGGTTGCTGTTGTAGGTAGTTATGGTGATGTAGGAAAAGGTTCTGCAGCGTCTTTACAAGGTGCGGGTTGCCGTGTAATTGTTACAGAAGTAGATCCTATCTGCGCTTTACAAGCAGCAATGGACGGTTTTGAAGTAAAGAGAATGATCGATGCAGTAAAAGAAGCTGATATCATCGTTACCGCTTCTGGTTGCCGTGATCTGATCACTGAAAAGCATTTCCGTGTAATGAAAGATAAAGCGATCGTTTGTAATATCGGTCACTTTGATATTGAAATTGATATGGCATGGTTGAATAAAAACTATGGCAAAACAAAAAACACGATCAAACCGCAGGTTGATCTATATACAATCGACGGTAAAGATGTGATCATCTTGGCTGAAGGCCGTTTAGTGAACTTAGGTTGTGCAACAGGACATCCTAGTTTTGTTATGAGTGCTTCTTTCACCAACCAAACATTGGCGCAATTAGAACTTTGGACAAATCCTAAAAAATACGAAAACAAAGTATACGTTTTACCTAAGATCTTAGATGAAAAAGTAGCTCGTTTACACCTTGCAAAAATTGGTGTTGTATTAGATGAATTAACTTCTGAACAGAGCTCTTATTTAGGACTTCCTAAAGAAGGCCCTTACAAACCAGAAGCTTACCGTTACTAAATTTTTCTACAAAAAAATTAATACCGAGCCCGATCGTTATGATCGGGCTTTTTCTGCTATTATTTTAAAATATTTTCTGTTGCAGTGCCAACCTTCTTGCTATATCAACAGTATATGTAGTTATTAAATAAAGAATTAGGATTATTACCGGCTTATCAATAATTTCAATCTCTAAAATTAATCACTTAACGTTGCGATTGCAACAAAAATTTAACTAACTATGAGAAAATTGTTATTTATTTCCGCGTGTTTATTGTCAGCTGTCACTTATGGACAGAGCAGTAAATTTACCTTTAAACTTGGAGACGAATATGAACTGCCAAGGAAGACTGAAGATCTTGCCTTTTTTGGAAATCCTTCCGATGGAATTATTAATTTGTCCTTAAAAAAAGAGGAGTTAAACGTTTTAAGATTTGACCCTATATCTTTAGCTCAAACAGATGATAAAATAATTAATTTGCCAGAAGCTACTAAGAATTTTAATAGTGAAACAGTAACTGATTTTCGTAATGGTAATTATTATTGGATTCACAGTGACTGGGATAAAGAATCGGGTAAAGAATATTTGTATTATGATAAAATCAATGTAAGCTCAGCCAAATTTACCTCGCAAAACAATAAAATGATAGAAGCTACAAAAATTGCTGGTGTGTCTGAAAATACTAAAAATGGCCCTCCTAGAGGTTTTGGAGGTTTGGGTAAAGCTTTTGATTTTAAAGTTGTAAATAAGTATAAGTATGATTACTCAGCTGATCATAAATTATTACTAGTTAGTTACAGATTGATTCCTGAAGATAGAAACGATAAAGTGAACCATGATAAAATTGGATTAGTAGTATTCGATGATAATATGAATAAAGTTTGGAGTAATGAATTTACAATGCCATATACAGAAGCTATCATGGATAATTCGGATTTCTCAATAGATTCTAAAGGGAACGCTTATTTGTTAGCTAAAGTATATAATGATGATCATAGAAGAGAAAAAGATAAAGAAACAGGAAAGGCAGATTATAATTATGAGGTATTAAAGTTTACGAAAGACAGTAAAGAAATTCTTCATTCGCCTGTTGGCATTGGAGATTTTTTTATTAAAGATGCCTCTTTGGTTGAAAGTACTACGAATGATATGGTTGTAGCATGTACCTATAGTAAAAAAGCAAAAGGAGATAAGACAGACGGTATATTTCTGGCAATATTAAATAAAGATGGTAAAGTTGTAAAATATAAAAATGGTTATTACGAATTTCCTGTAGCCGATCTCGAAAAATTTGAATCAGAAAGGCAACAAAGAAAGATGGAAAAGAAAGATGATTATGAAGCTCCTAATTTAGAAGTAAGAGACATTGTAATACAAGGTGATGGAAGTATTTTTATTACTAGTGAAGAATACTTTGTTTATTCTAAATCTAGCAGCGATGGACAGGGCAATACTTATTATTACAATGAATATCATTATGAAAATATTATTGCTGCAAGAATTAAAGCTTCAGGTGAATTTGATTGGGTAAGAAAAGTTCCTAAAAGACAAATGGGAATTTCTGGTACCAATACTTTAGGATTCCAATTAATAGCAGATTCAAGCGGCTATTATTTCTTATACAATGATCTTAAGAAAAACTTAGAACTTGCAGATGATGAAGCTCCAAAATATTATAAAGAAGGCGGTAAAGGAGATGTTATTGTATCTAGATTAGATAATAGAGGTAATTTAACTAAGTCTGTTCTTTTTGATACAAAAGAAGAAGAAGTTCAGATACACCCAAAAGAATTTACCCGATTGAATGGTAATCATTTAATCGGTAGGGCTATTGTTAAAAAGAATAGATATAAACCACTATTAATAACTATCAATTAACGATTAATAAAGTTCTGATATAAAAAAAGCCCACACAAATTGTATGGGCTTTTTTTATATCAGAACTTTAATTTGAATTAATACATCTCTTGCGCACCTTCAACTAAAACGATTGTCTTGTTATTTAAAACTTCAACAAAACCGCTATTGATCTGGTAGGTAACTGAATTATTCGTTTTTTCTTTTAATATTTTAAGCTTGCCTGCTTTTAATGCACTGATCATCGGCGCATGTTTATCCAGCACTTCAAATAAGCCGCTAATGCCTGGAAGCTGCGCACCATATACATCACCGCTAAAAATTTTGCGTTCCGGAGTTAATATTTCTAAGATCATAATATTGATTTGATAATGTGATGATTTGGAAATGTGATAATGTTCATCACCAAATTATCACATCAATTAATTTCCAAATTAAGCCTGTGCTGCCGACATTAATTTTTTACCTTTTGCGATCGCATCTTCCAATGTGCCCACAAGGTTGAAAGCTGCTTCAGGATATTCATCCACATCTCCATCCATAATGCAATTGAAACCACGGATCGTATCTTCGATAGGAACCAATACACCTTTTAAACCTGTGAACTGTTCTGCCACAAAGAAAGGCTGACTCAAGAAACGTTGTACTTTACGCGCTCTCGATACCGTTAATTTATCTTCATCACTCAACTCATCCAATCCAAGAATCGCGATGATATCTTGTAACTCTTTATAACGTTGTAAAATCAATTTTACCCTGTTAGCCGTATTATAATGTTCGTCACCAACGATCAATGGCGTTAAAATTCTTGAAGTAGAATCCAAAGGATCAACCGCAGGATAGATACCAAGATCGGCGATCTTACGACTCAATACCGTAGTAGCATCTAAGTGGGCAAAAGTTGTTGCCGGCGCCGGATCTGTTAAATCATCCGCAGGTACATATACCGCTTGTACTGAAGTAATAGAACCATTTTTAGTAGAAGTAATTCTTTCCTGCATCAATCCCATTTCAGTAGCCAATGTTGGTTGGTAACCTACCGCTGAAGGCATACGTCCTAATAATGCTGACACCTCAGAACCTGCCTGTGTAAAACGGAAGATATTATCAACAAAGAAAAGAATGTCTTTTCCTTGTCCTTCACCATCCCCATCACGGAAATATTCTGCTAAAGTTAAACCGCTCAAAGCCACACGTGCTCTTGCGCCCGGTGGTTCGTTCATTTGTCCGAAAACAAATGTTGCTTTACTTTCTTCTAAACCTTTTACATTCACCTTGCTCAAATCCCATCCACCTTCTTCCATGCTATGTTTAAATTCATCACCATAGTTCATGATACCCGCTTCGATCATTTCTCTCATCAGATCATTTCCTTCTCTTGTTCTTTCACCCACACCCGCAAATACAGAAAGGCCACTATATGCTTTCGCGATATTGTTGATCAATTCCTGGATCAATACGGTTTTACCTACACCCGCACCACCAAACAATCCGATCTTACCACCTTTTGCGTATGGTTCGATCAGATCAATTACTTTAATACCTGTATATAAGATTTCGTTAGCGGTACTTAAATTTTCGAATAATGGGGGCTTAGCATGAATTGGACGACCACCAACTTTACTAACCTGGGGTAAACCGTCAATAGCATCACCGGTTACGTTAAACAAACGTCCTTTTATCCCTTCGCCAATTGGCATTGCGATTGGTTTTCCTGTATCGGTTACAATTGTACCACGCACCAAACCTTCGGTACCGTCCATCGCAATTGTACGTACACTGTCTTCGCCCAAATGTTGTTGCACTTCTAATACTAGGGTATCGCCATTATCGCGTTTAAGCTCCAATGCGTTCAATATTTCAGGAAGTTTTGCATCGCTTCCAAACTGTACATCAACAACAGCGCCGATGATCGATTTAATTTTACCTGTATTAGCCATATATATAATTTTATTAATTAGGTCTGTTTTCAGGCCGCAAAGGTAAGGGTTGAATCTTGGAATTTGAAATTGAAAACAAGAATTTTGTATATAATTCGATTTTGTAAAATATTTGTAGATATCCCTCTGTATTTCATAGTATTTTAAAATTTATCCAACTCTTTAAGAGACTTAATTTGTTTTTTAGATCAGGGCCTAAAGCCCTAGCTATCAACAATGAATGACCCTTTAAATTATAATTTTGCTTATTATTTAACCGTGCCTATCTTTAAATTATGAATAGGTATAGAAATGTTTCTTTTTTCCAGGGATTAAATGCTTTGAGGTTTTTTGCAGCTTTTTTGGTCGTGATGCATCACTCAGAAGGAATAAAAAAAAAAGATGGCTTACCTAATCTGGAATGGCTTAGTCTTTTTACAAATGGACATACTGCGGTAACCTTCTTTTTTGTACTAAGCGGTTTTTTGATCACGTACCTTCTTTTAAAAGAAACGAATACTACGGGAACAGTCAATATAAAAAGATTTTACATAAAAAGAGTTCTAAGAATCTGGCCACTTTATTTTTTATTAGTGATCATCGGTACTTTAATTTTACCGACAGCTTTTCACATACTGCATATCAATTATGAAATGCCTTATACTTTTGGACAAGTATGGTATTATTTTCTTTTCTTTCTGCCTGCACTGGTAACCTTCTTTTTTGGGCATCATTTTTTGGAGTTTTTATGGTCAATAGGAATAGAAGAATGTTTTTACCTGGTATGGGCTCCCCTGCTAAAATTTTTTAAAACAAGGATATTGCTTATTCTTTTATTGATCATAGGAATAAAAGTATTGCTAATGTTGGCCTGCTTTTTTATACCAAATGAATTGTTTAATTATCTGGTAAGTGTTTTTAGTTTTGAAGCAATGGCAATTGGTGGATTGGGTGCGTATTTTATATTTAACCGACAAAATTCTTTATCTGACTTATTTATATACAAAAAGCCGGTACAGGTGTTTCTTTATCTGAGCTTAGCTATTTACCTGGTATTTAACATAAATATCCACAATATAGTTTGGAACTTATTATTTGACACGCCTATTGTTTCTACATTATTAGTAGACCTGCTGTTTCTATATTTGATAATTGGTGTTTCGCTAATAGATAATAGCGTTATCAAATTTCAAAACAAATTTCTTTCTTATTTAGGAGAGATATCTTACGGAATATATATGTACCACATGCTAGTGTTATTTGCGATAATACAATTTCTCAAAAAATATCTTGCAGTATTAAATCCGGTTTTAAGTACTGCGTTGTTTTATATAATTATCACAGTAGGGGTTGTCGCGATAGCAGCTGTTTCGAAAGCTGTTTTTGAGAATTATTTTTTAAGATTAGGTGCTAAATCAAATCAAAATATCGACCCTAAACCAGCGCGGGTAGTCACAGCCTGATTCAACTACATTTGCTTTTTTAATAATAGTTTATGCAATTAATTCCAGTAATAGACAAAGCCACCGCCAAGCAATTTATACAGGTTGCAGTCAAATTATATAAAAACGATAAAAACTGGATCCGCCCGCTGGATAAGGATATCAACGAAGTTTTCGACAAAGAAAAAAACAAGGCTTTTCGTTTTGGTGAAGTAGAGCGCTGGATACTGCAAGATGATGAGGGTAAATTGATCGGACGTATCGCTGCATTCATCAATAAGAAATATAAGAACAAAGGTGATGATATACCTGTTGGGGGTCTAGGTTTTTTTGAATGCATTAATGATCAGATAGCAGCAGATCTACTGTTGGATAATGCCAAACACTGGTTGATACAACGAGGAATGGAAGCGATGGACGGCCCCATCAATTTTGGTGAGCGAGACAGGTGGTGGGGACTGGTAACAAAAGGATATTTGGAGCCGTTGTACTGCATGAATTACAATCCCCCGTATTATGTTACACTGTTTGAAAATTATGGGTTTAAAGTTTTTTTTAACCAGATATGTTTTGGGATGCACGTACAGCAACCGCTAAAACCTAAGATCATTGAGCGCCATGCTGTCTTTGCAAAAGACCCTGATTTTTCTTCAAAGCTGATCAAGAAAAATGAGTTAGAAAAATTTGCATTGGATTTTACAACTGTATACAATAAAGCGTGGGCCGGCCATGGCGGTTTAAAGCAATTAACTAAAGAACAGGTGCTGATTATGTTTAAGACCATGAAGCCGGTAATAGACGAAAAGCTAATATTTTTTGCCTATCATAAAGAAGATCCTATTGCCATTTTTATTAACCTGCCGGATCTTAATCAATGGTTCAAATATTTAAATGGAAAATTCGACCTGTTCCATAAATTGAAATTTTTATGGCTGCAAAAATTCAGTCCTAATAAAAGATGCTGCGGTATTGTGTTTGGTGTAGTTCCCGAATGGCAGGGAAAAGGTATCGACGCATATATTATTGGCGAATCGGCACTAGTGGTGCAGGTGCCAACAGTATCTTATAAAGAATATGAAATGCAATGGATCGGCGATTTTAACCCTAAAATGCTAAATGTTGCCGAAAGCTTAAGTGATACCTTTCATACCCGTGAATTAGCTACCTACCGCTATTTATTCGACCGGTTAAAAGAATTCAAAAGACATCCGATTTTAGCGTAAAAAAAGTGGAAAACAAAAAGGCTCCTTTAAGTGATTTAGAGGTAAATTAGCAGCGTATGGATGACAAGTTTATTGTATCAGCAAGAAAGTACAGGCCGCAGAATTTTTCAACTGTAGTAGGGCAGTCGCATATTACTACCACGCTTAAAAATTCTATTAAAAATAATCACCTCGCACATGCATTTTTGTTTTGTGGTCCCAGAGGTGTCGGTAAAACAACCTGCGCGAGAATATTGGCAAAAACCATTAACTGTGAAAATCAGACAAAAGATGGTGAAGCCTGCAATGTTTGCCACAGCTGCGTTTCATTCGATGCGGGCACTTCTTTAAATATTCATGAATTAGATGCTGCGAGCAATAACTCTGTTGATGATATCAGGAGTTTAGTAGAGCAGGTTCGCTTTGCACCACAGGCTGGTAAATACAAAGTATATATTGTGGATGAGGTTCATATGTTAAGTTCCTCAGCCTTCAATGCATTTTTAAAAACATTGGAAGAGCCGCCGCCTTACGCGATCTTTATTTTAGCTACGACAGAAAAACATAAAATTTTACCAACGATATTAAGTCGTTGCCAGATATTCGATTTCAAACGCATTACAAATAATGATACGGTTGAACATTTAGAAGAAATTTGTGGAAAGGAACATATCAAAGCAGACAAGGCTGCACTACATATTATCGCGCAAAAGAGTGAAGGCTGTATGCGTGATGCATTGAGCATTTTAGATAAGATCGTAAGCTTTACAAATGGCGAACTAACTTATCAAAATACATTAGAGCACCTTAATATTTTAGATGAAGATTATTATTTTAAGATGCTGGATTTTGCACAACAGCAAGATCTGAGCAGTGGCTTATTGATGTTCGATGAAATAAACCGTAAAGGTTTTGAAGGTGATTTGGTATTGAATGGCTTTGCAGAATTTTTGCGTAATCTTTTAGTGAGCAAAGATGCAAAAGTGGCGATGCTGTTAGAAGTGGCAGAAGACTTTAAACAAAAATATTTACAGACAGCCCAAAAGGTAGACCCTGCCTATATTATAAGTGCCTTAAATATTTTGAACGAGGCAGAAGTAAATTATAAACAGGCGCGTAATAAACGCTTGCATGTTGAGCTGACCATCATTAAACTAAGTTATTTACAGCAAGCTGTTGAGTTGGTAAATAACGAAGGTGGTTTAAGTAAAAAAAAAGTAGTTGAGTCTGGAAAGGCAATCGCATTCAGGGCTTTGCCGATTGTAAAAGTTAAAGAGATAAAAGGTGGCGCTTCATTAATTATTGAAACAACCGAGATAAAAATTCAAAACACAAATCCCCAAATACAAACTGCGGCCACAGCTGTTATTGAAACAAAAACAATAGTAAAACCTGTTCAAACAGCTACTGCTGAAATAAGCAATCGTGGTAGTTTAGGCTCCCTTACAAAAATTCGGGAACAGCTTAGCAAGAAAAACCAGAGCACAGATAATACCAGCAAAGAAATTACCCACGAAAATTTACAAGCTGCCTGGGATCAATTCATTAATAAATTAGCTGCAAAAAATAACCACTCTGCCGTTACAAATTTTAAATTGGCTACTTTAAAAGTGATCAATAATAATTCAATAGAAATTATCACTAACGGAGAAATCCATAAAGCTTTTATTGAGAGTGAGAGGGCAGAGTTAAGTCTGCACTTGCAAACAACTTTTAATAACCGCATCCTGGTTTACCAGGTTGTAGTTATAGAAACGCAGAACGACAATGAAGTGCCGGCAGATCAACCACTATCTACCAAACAGCAGTACCTTAAAATTATTGAAGAATATCCGCTGGTAAAAGAGTTAAGAGATCGGTTGAAATTGGAGCTGGGCTAAATATTTATTCAACAGAGGAAATGTGCCTCCGAAAGCTTTCGGAGACTAAAGTCCAATAATAGTAGGAATGCGGGCTAAAAAAGCAATTTTATATAGTATTTTTTAGCTTTTTTATTCAATATTTTACCTTTTACATTTCTTTTCTTTCTCCTCAATTTGTGTTAATTTCGAGGCTCCAATATAAATCAGAAATTATTATTTATGGCTGAAGTGATACGAATGCCGCTTATGAGCGATACCATGACCGAAGGGGTGATTGCTGAATGGCATAAAAAAGTGGGTGATAAAGTAAAAGCAGGCGATGTACTGGCAGATGTGGAAACTGATAAAGCTACCATGGAACTGGAAAATTACGTTGACGGTACGCTTTTATATATTGGTGTGGAAAAAGGGAAAGCAGCAAAAGTGGATGGCGTTTTGGCTGTGGTAGGAAAAGAAGGTGAAGATTATAAATCATTATTAGACGGCGCAAACGGCGCCGCTCCTAAAGCTGCAGCTCCGGCGGCACCTGCAGCGGCTCCAACTCCTGCTCCGGCAGCAGCTTCTGCAAAAGTAGCATTGCCTGCAGGCGCTAAAGAAATAAGAATGCCTTTATTGAGCGATACAATGACCGAAGGGAAAATTGTTAGCTGGAACAAAAAAGTGGGCGATGTTGTTAAAGCAGATGACGTTTTAGCTGATGTTGAAACAGATAAAGCAACAATGGAAGTTGTAGGGTACGAAGAAGGGACTTTATTATACATAGGTGTTCAGGCCGGCGAAGCGGCCAAAATAAATGGCCTGATAGCGATCGTAGGTAAAGCAGGTACAGATATCAGCGCTTTTGTTGCTGCTGAAAAATCAGGTGCTAATAGTGGCGCTGCTCCGGCTGCAACTACTGCACCTGTAGCTACTACAACCGCTCCGGCTGCTACAACTACGGCTCCGGTAAATAATGTTGCTGCGGCTTCTTCTAACGGAAGAGTGATCGCATCTCCGCTTGCTAAAAAATTAGCCAGCGATAAAGGGATCGATATTTCAAAAGTTAGTGGGACAGGTGATGGCGGAAGAATTACTAAAAAAGATATTGATGGATATGTTCCTTCAGCTACTCCGGCTGCAACTACTGCAGCTGCAAGCTCTGGTGGAACTGCAAGAGCGTTTACTGCATCAGGACAAGAAGGTCATACCGATGTTCAATTAACGCAGATGCGTAAAGTAATTGCTAAGCGTTTAAGCGAAAGCAAATTCAGCGCACCACATTTTTACCTAACGGTAGAAATCAATATGGACAATGCCATCACATCACGTGCGGCAATTAACGAGGTTAGTCCGGTTAAAGTTTCTTTCAATGATATGATCATCAAAGCGAGTGCCATGGCGCTTCGTTTACATCCTGATGTTAACAGCAGCTGGATGGGAGATTTTATTCGTCAGAACCATCATATCCATATCGGTTCTGCATTAGCATTGCCTGAAGGTTTGATCGTTCCTGTGATACGTTTTGCAGATCAGAAATCATTATCTCAAATTGCAGGAGACGCAAAAGATTTATACAAAAAAGCAAAAGATAAAAAATTACAACCGGCAGAATTCAGCGGTAACACTTTCACTATTTCTAATTTAGGAATGATGGGTATTGAAGAATTTACTGCGATCATTAATCCTCCTGACAGTGCGATTTTAGCGGTTGGTAGCATTAAAGAAGTGGTAGTTAAAAAAGGCGAAGGCTTTGGCGTGATCAATGTGATGAAATTAACATTGAGCTGCGATCATAGAAGTGTTGATGGAGCAGTTGGTGCGTCTTTCTTACAGACTTTGAAAAAGCTTTTGGAGAATCCGGTTACTATGTTGGCGTAGGATTTTTCTTTTTTGAATTATATTATTGAATGGAATAAAGAAATTTATTCCATTTTTTTTATTGTCATGATAGAACGCGGATTTTCATGATTATTATGAAAAAATCATGATCTGATCATTACGATCATGAATATCTGCGTTCTATCAAATTTAATAAGAAAGTTAAAAAACTAACTGAATAAGTATTCCACATCCGCCTTGCTCAATGCCTTCACAAAATTAGCATCATCAGCGATCAGCTCTTTGGCCAGTGCGCGCTTGCGTTCTTGTAGTTGTAATATTTTATCTTCTATTGTATCGATGCATATCATGCGGTACGCGAAAATATTTTTTGTCTGACCGATACGATGTGTACGATCAATGGCTTGTTGCTCTACAGCCGGGTTCCACCATGGGTCTACAATGTAAACATAATCTGCTGCTGTAAGATTAAGTCCGACACCACCGGCTTTCAGCGATATTAAGAATACACGGCTCACACCTTTTTCCTGGAAGTTTTCAATGGCTTTTTGTCTTTCTGTTGTGGTGCTACTACCATCAAAATATTCGTAGGCTATTCCAAGTTCTGTTAGTTTTTCTTTTATCAATGCCAGCATTCCTAAGAATTGAGAGAATACCAATGCTTTATGTTCTCCGATATTTTCTGCTATCTCTCTTGCCAGTTCATCTAATTTAATAGAATGATTAGGGTACTTATCTTCTTCATTTAAAATCGCCGGACTATCACAAATTTGACGAAGTTTCATCAAACCTTGCAAGATCGTTAATTGAGATTTATCAATTCCCTGCTGATCGATAACACCCATGATCTTGTCGCGATAACTATTGCGATAAGCTTCATAAATTTTACGTTGTTCTTTTTCCATTTCGCAGAATAAGATCGTTTCTGTTTTTTCAGGAAGGTCTTTAGCTACTTGTTCTTTGGTACGGCGTAATATGAATGGGTATAATAATTTACGTAAATGTTCTTTCTGATCCTGCTCACCGAATTTATCGATCGGGTTGGCAAACTCATTTCTGAAGAAATCCATGCTGCCCAATAAACCAGGATTTAAGAAATTCATTTGTGCAAAAATATCGAATGTATTATTCTGCAATGGCGTACCACTCATACATACACGGTTCTTGGCAGTTAATAAACAGGCGGCTTTAGTAACTTTTGATGCTGGGTTTTTGATTGCCTGACTTTCATCTAACACAACATAATCAAAATTGATCTTTAAGAAAGCTTGTATGTCACTTCTTAAAGTTCCGTAAGTTGTGATGATGACGTTTGCTTTCTGTAATTCTTCGGGATCTTTCATGCGCGTACTACCATGATGAATTTTCCAGGTAAGCGATGGTGCGAATTTTTTTATTTCGTTCTCCCAGTTATAAATAAGCGTGGTCGGACAAATAACGATCGCTTTTAAATTGCCTGTTGTTATTTTATAATGTTGCAACATGGTTAGTGCCTGGATAGTTTTACCCAATCCCATGTCATCAGCCAAAATACCACCCCAGCCAACATCATTTAAATAACTCAGCCATTGATAACCTGACACCTGGTAAGGACGAAGTACATCTTTTAAATGTGCAGGAGGTAATATCTCCGGTATATTTTTGAACTCTCTTATTTTTTCGAACTTTTCATCGAGTGCAAAACTCATTTCACTTGCATCCCTGTTCTCATAAAGATCATCGATCACGCTCATGTGGTATTTTGATAAACGGAGCTTATCATTTTTACCATCGCCTACTTTAAATAAAAGCGAATATCTTTTTAGCCATTCATCTGGTAAGATACCTAATGTGCCATCTGCTAATTGTACGAACGATTGTTTGCTTGCCAAGGCTTTTTTAATATCGTTGATGCCTACACGCTGACCTTCAAAATCAATTTCTACTTTTGCATCGAACCAATCTAAGCCGCTGCTAACATGAATATGCGTTGATGGCCTTGCAGTATTGAAACGGAAATTCTTTAATGCTTCAAATCCAAATACGGGGATCTTACTTTCTTTCATGGCATCAACAAACAGGAAGAACCAGTTGTTGCGCAATACCTCTGCACCTTTTAATATCAGGCTGTTGCTATCTTCCGGACGAACGAATTGTGAATGTAAAGAAGTAAGCTTATCTATAAATTTTTGTTCTGCTTCTTTATTGCGGTGAACAACCAATATTTTATCTCCGTCAGGAATAGTGATCGTGTCTTTATCCGATGCTGTTGTTTCAAAACCTTTGTAACTAAATACGGGTTGAAAAACCAAGTAATCACCCTTTTCTCTCAACAATAGTTTTACATCAGGCTCGCCGCTTTTGATTTCTTTAACCAGAGATTTATCGAACTCAACATTATAGTCTTTTGTTAAAGGCATGATGAGTTTTTCCATTTGCTCGGTCCAGTTTTCTTTGGTGAGCTTTAGGCTGCCGTTCTTGATAAATTTATCTGCCTGCAAAACATCTTCCGATTTTTGCCACAGGTAAAAAGTATGGTTGTATAAGAATAGTAGACTGTTATCGCATTCATTAGCCGTAACGGGTTGTGCAGCGCCATTGATATTGAACCAGCATTGCAATTCAAAATAACTATTCTTTGCAACGATCTTGAACTTAGGTTCGATGAATTTGTCACTTAAAGATACTTCGACTAAATTTTCTGTTCTGAAAATTTTTTTTTCCGGCAGATAATAAACGAATGAATTGGCGGCTTGTTCTTCGAATATTTTCTTAAGCTTGGGCTGAAGGTATTCCGTAATTAAAGCTTTGGTTTCTTCAGGTAATTCATTGCCTTCCGTGTGTGTTATGTTTTCCCAAATGCCGCTGAATGGCGAATTACGATTGAGGTATTTATTTACTTCTGAGGATTGCAGTTTTCGGATCTGCTGCAATAACATTTTATCATCTTCACTAAACGAATCTGTATTTACAAATTTTGTAAGATCGAGCTTTTCTGTTTTGCCTATTATTTTTGTATTGTTTTCATCGCTATCACCCTGGATGGCATCTACAATAAAGAAAGGGTAAGTAGTTGCATTAAAATTGAATACCAATCCTAATTTTTTAGTTGCCGGTTCTATCGTTTCTGTTTCCGCTTCCACAACAACCGGCTGCATGTACGAAGGCCTTTCCACTACGGCTGTTGGCGCAACTCTTTTTATCGTAGTATCCAATACTTTTAAAAATGGCTTGCCTTCTTTGTAAATGAATTCGAATTTTCCGGTAAGGTCATCTTCTAAACTATAGCCGTATATCTGTAGCAGTTTATTCTTTTCTTTATCCCAGTTGCGAATAGTATCGAAATAATAAGGTCCGTATGCATTTAATAATTGCAGGAACAACATTGTTTTGTGGATACAAAGCGGATTGTCTTTTTCGCCACAGCGACAAGAAGTATCAAAATTTCTTTCATCATTTTTTTGTATCACCAACGGATAAGATTGTCCGTCTAATTTTAGATCCGCTTCTACGCGTTCGTTAGCGGCCGTAATGATATTGGCTTGTGTTGTAAGTACCATTTCTTCTGCCTGGTCGTACACTTCAGGTGATGCCAATACCTTGATCGTTTTACGATCGATGAATTTCATTTTCGCAACCGTATGACGCTGGTTGTATTGCATGGTACTTGAACCAAGAATATTTTTATCAACCATATCCTGTAATTGAAACAGCGCGGCTACTTCGTGCCTGCACATATCACTGATATTATACGGGCAGCTACAACGAAGTGAAATGGATTTTAGATCTGTGTATTTTTGGATGTAGACCTTATAAAAAGTATTGTAGTTATCATCTTTCACACGGAAGGTAACATCGTTCATTAGATCGTCATGTTCTAACAGTTCAATGCTGCCAATAGAATGAATTTTTTTACCCCTGCGGATAACTTCATCAGTACCGGTATTATAGATGTATTTTATTAATGGTGACAGCGCCAAGAGGTAATATTTTTAGTGTTCGATCTGCCCTCTTTTAGTTAGGAAAAGGCAATTTGCAAAAGTAACGAATATTTAGTTTAGTTCCGAATTGTAATGAAAGATTGTTTGGGGCGACCACAGACGACTGACAACCGACCACCGATACGATAAGCTTAATATCTAGATGAAGCTGAAATGTTCCACCGATTTTTCGGGGACTAAAGCTGCCTAGAAATACAAATGCCCGGATCCTTTTGGAGCCGGGCATTTAATGATTTATAAAAATTACGTTGGTTGTTGTGTAACCAGGTATCCTTCTTTATAGATACAAAGTACATTGGCTATATCAGGTGTAAGACAATAGCGGATATCTTTTTCTAATCCAAAGTTTGTTAAGCGATGGTAGTGTGAGGCATTCTTCTTTTTTAGAAAAGCGTACAGGTCTTTTTTAGCATCGTTGTACATTGTTTCTGCTATTTGCGAAGAATCACAATTGATATCGAAGTGTTGTTTAATACGACTTATTACTGCGCCGGCAAATAAAGTGTCTTCGAAATTTACCCTGTCCTTCCATGCGGCACAACCCAATATCACATTTTGTTTTTGCGCTACCAGATAATCACATACCGAAGTCAGATTAGGGAAAGAACCGGTGATAATTTCTTTAGCGCCTTTATCCAATGCCATGTGCAAAAGCTTGGTGCCATTGGTTGTTGTTAATACCAGTGTTTTGCCTGCGATAAAATCTCTTGGATATTCAAAAGGAGAATTGCCATAGGTTAATCCTTCTGCAATTTGTCCGTCGCGTTCGCCGGCTGTTATTCCTTCAATTTGTTTACCGATACGCATACATTCTTCAACGCTGGCAACAGGTATAACAGATCTTGCGCCGTTAAATAAAGCGGTTGTAATGGTTGAGGTTGCTCTTAATACATCTATGATCACAACAATACTGCTACTAACATCGTAGATATCTAATAATTTAGGAGAAAGGGAAGTGTATAATAATGGTTTTACTGTTTTACTCGATTTCAATTTTCTAATTTTAATTTAATACAAATTGCCACTTATTGGTTTCGGCATATTCTTTTACAATATTGTTCCTTTTTATCAATAGCTTTTCGACGTAACTCTTCAGGTGAATTTTGTTTAGCATTCTTCCTATAAAACCATACGGACTTTCGAACTCAACTATATCAATTAGTATTGTTCCGTTACCGATCTGTTTAAAAAAATGCTGGTGACGAAAACTTTTAAAATCTCCGTGAACCATTTCGTCAACAAACATGGTTGGTGATTGCATGCTGGTTACTTTGGAAGTATATAATCTTGTTTTAAAAAGATGTTTTGCTTTCCAGGTAACGGTCTCATTTTCGTTTATCAATCCGGTGGTAACTCCGGCAACGGCTTCTTCATTCGCATCCTGCATAGAAATTTTGTGTAGGTTTATGCTACGACTGAGATCGAAGACTTTGTCCGCAGGAGCGGCGATAAATGTGGTCAGGTGAATGTGTGGCATAGGTTAAATTTTAATAAAAGGGGTTTTAACAACTTTTGCTTTTATTGGGGTATTACGGATGATTATATAAATGTCACTATCGGGAGAAGCAAATTTTGTGCCTACATAGCCCATGCCTACTGCTTTTCCTAGCGATGGTGATTGCGTTCCGGAAGTTACTTTGCCAATCGTATTTCCTGCTGCATCTTGTATTTCATGATCGTGCCGTGCTATTCCTTTTTCTATCATTTCAAACCCAACTAATTTCTGTTTAGGGCCGGCTTCTTTTTCCTTTTGTATCTTTTCTTTCGAAGTAAAATCTTTGGTGAATTTTGTTATCCATCCTAAACCAGCTTCGATAGGAGAAGTGGTATCGTTGATATCATTTCCATATAAACAAAACCCCATTTCTAATCTTAATGTATCTCTTGCGCCTAAGCCAATTGGTTTAATGCCTGCAGCTTCACCTGCTTTAAAAATGGCGTCCCATATTTTGTCGGCGTTGCCATCTTTATCTTCGAAATAAATTTCTACGCCACCTGCACCTGTATAACCTGTTGCGCTGATCAATACATTTTCTACGCCTGCAAAAGTTCCTTTTACAAAAGTATAATATTTTAGATTGAGGATATCTGTGGTGGTTAATGGCTGCAATATTTTAGTAGCGTTGGGGCCCTGTATCGCCAGCAAACAAGTTTTGTCTGAGATGTTGTGCATCTCTACTTTCTTATCGTTGAATTGTTGTATCCAGTTCCAGTCTTTTTCAATATTGTCGGCATTAACCACCAACATGTAGGTCTTATTTTCTTCGATGCAATAAACTAATAAGTCGTCTACAATGCCACCTTCTCTATTTGGAAAGCAGCTGTATTGCGCTTTACCTGCAGTAAGTATGGATGCATCATTTGAAGTAACTCTTTGTATCAGGTCCAATGCATTTTCACCTTTTAGCATGAACTCACCCATATGGCTAACATCGAATACGCCCGCGTTATTGCGCACTGCTGCATGTTCGTCATTGATGCCGCTATAGCTTACGGGCATATTGTAACCTGCAAAAGGGACCATCTTTGCTCCTAAGGCAATATGTTTTTGGATAAAAGGTGTATTCTTCATCAGCAGCAATGTTGCGTTGGCCTGTTTGTATTGGATTGCAAAAGTAACTAAAATAATGGCTCGCCAATTACGGCGGGCCATTGTTTATGATGAATATTTTTTACCTTAAATTGAATATAATTGATTGATTATAAACTAGTTATAATGTATTTGGTTTTGAGCGGTTGCTGTCTATCTCTACTTCAGGCAATAGTTTGTAATGCGGTTTGCCGTCTAATGTATGTAATCCATCGGCCTGCATGATATAATCTACGTCTTCATCCCAGTTGTTATTATCGTTGTCTATTTGGATATCATCGTCATCACTATTCCAGGTATCAAAATGTATATCATTTCCCCAGCCAACATTTTTATCAATCCTGATTTGTTTACCTATAGGAACATATACTGTTAGAACAACTTCCTGATCACGGAATTTATTTTTCCTGGTAATAGGAATTCCTTTGCCAACTACTAATAAAGAATCTTGCTGTACAATATTTAATTGAATAGCTTCTGCCAATGCATCAGCTTCATTTTTTGTACGGCCGCGTGCTGATCTTACGGTAGTAACTCTAAAGCTATCGGTTGGTGATTGCACAATTCTTATTTCGATATTTCTAAGATAAGAAGTGTCCTGGTCCATGTCATAGAAAAAATCATCTTCAAACCATTTATGCTTGGCTGTGAGAGAACTTATTTCTAATTTATTTATTCCCGCATTTGTTAATATAACTTCCTGTTCTGATTTTCTGTTAGAAGTCCTGAAATCCTTTGCCAGTGAAGCTATCAATGAAATAAAACTAAAGACTCCGACTAGCCAAAGGCCTAAGAATGCAAAGCGTAATGTTGAGCGGTTACTTTTAATTTTTGCGATACGGCGAATGATCCATGTAATAATTCCTATAACAGGTATACCGATAAAGAATAGCAAAGTACCCCATGCATATACATTTTGCGCACCATCTTTTAGTAAAAGATCTTTAAAAGGAAATATGGCGGTAGAAGCAACAGCTACTGTAAATAAAGCGATCACAAATGCAAATCCAATGCATCCTAAAATAAAATAACCGATTATCTTAAAGATCAATCCAATGATATCACCTAAAGAATGTATTCCACGTTTTGATGCTCTGCCAATATCAGAAGCCATTGCTTTTCCTTTTTCCGATGCATAATTTTTTGCACCTTTCATTTCTTCGGCAATAGAATTTTTGATAGAATTCATATCAACCTTTTCTCCTTTCATTTCGAGCTTTTCCGCTGTGGTATTGGCTTCGGGCATTACCAGCCATAGTATAATATAGATGATCAATATACCCGGACTAAAACCTCCAACAAAATGAGAGGGCCCTATAAGATTGCAGCTTCCCGAATGAAAAGCAAAACCGATAAATGGGAGTAGCATTATAAGCCTTGGTATCCATGCTTTGATGCCGAAATAATTTGCTAAGCCCGCACATACACCTGCAATTAATTTATCATCCGGATCGCGAAATAATCTTTTACGTGTGCCACCAATTTCCGTTGAGGAAGTACTCGGTACAACTACCCACAAAATGATATATGCCAGTAGCCCGGTACCGAAAGCAAATAGTATCAGTAAAAATGCAGCTCTAACAATGATCGGGTCAATGTCGAAATAATTTGCTAAGCCTGAACATACACCGCCTAATACTTTATCATTCTCATCCCTGTACAAACGTTTGTGGGCAGTTGAAGTTGAGGAAGAGCTTTTAGTTTGTTGTGTAGTGGTAGTTGGTTCCTGGTCTTCAAACTCTTCCGGTCTGCCCATGCTTTTGATAATGGCATTGATATCATCATCTGTAATGCAGGATGCGCCTGATTTTAAACGTTCCTGGAAAAGCTCACCGATACGATTTTCAATATCGTTAATGATCTCTTCTTTGCCTTCTTCATTGGCAAAATAGCGGGAAAGGCTTTCCGTATATTGCTTCAGTAAGTCAAATGCAGACACTTCTATTGGAACAACGCGTCCGTGAAAGTTTATATTTATTACTTGTTTCATGATATAAAAATTATGTTTTATAAATGGATCCTGATAATAGTTATGGTGTGTTATTATTAGAATATTGTTGTTCAGCTTCAGAAAGTGTTTTAACTGCATTGGCTAATTCGTTCCAGGTTGTTTCCAGTTCTTTATAGAATGCGTTTCCTTTTTCTGTTAGCGAAAAATATTTTCGTGGCGGCCCGCTGTTACTTTCTATCCAACGGTAAGTAAGAAACTCGGCGTTCTTTAATCTTGTTAAAAGCGGGTAAAGCGTTCCTTCAAATATGTTGAGGTTAGCAGTTTTCATTTTATTTATAATATCGGAAGGGTAGGCCTCACCCTGTTTGATG
>JABDBG010000042.1 GCA_013288745.1 Bacteroidota bacterium | reverse complement strand
TTCTTTAGCGACCTGTTTGCGTAACTCTTTCAACATCTCCACGAGCTTTTCATCTGTAGAACTACTTCCTTCGATCATGGATTCTTTTTCATCATCATCTGCGTCTGCTTCTTCGAACTTATTATTCAAGGCGATCTTGAAAGCTGTTGGTTTTTTCAAAAAGCTTTCGCCTTTCGGTGTCATCTTTAAAACCCCGTATTCTTCGATATCCTTATTCAATAATCTTTCTAATATCATCTGGCGCATTAACGAGTTCCAGAAATGTTCATCATGTGCTTTACCGATCCCGAAAAAATCTCTTTCATCATGACGGAACATTTTTACCTGTGAATTTGCTTTGCCGATAAAAATATTAAGCAAGTAATCCATGGTGAATTGTTCATCTAATCCTTTAATAACTTTCAATGCTTGTTGGGCTTCTAATTTAGCCTCCAGCATTTCTTTTGGATTATTACAATTATCACACATATTGGTGCAATGATGTGCTTCATATTCTTCTCCGAAATAATTCAACAATATTTTTCTGCGGCAAACGGCACTTTCGCTATAGGCAACAGTTTCATTGATCAATTGAGCGCCTACCTCTCTCTCACTTAAAGGTTTATCACGCATTAAATGTTCCAGCTTCGCAACATCTTTATGAGAATAATATAGAATACATTTTCCTTCCATGCCATCACGGCCGGCACGACCTGTTTCCTGGTAATAATTTTCTATTGATTTAGGGATATTAAAATGTATCACAAAGCGTACATCGGGTTTATCGATACCCATACCGAAGGCTACTGTAGCAACGATCACTTGCACATCTTCATTTAAAAAAAGATCTTGTCTTTCGGCTCTTAACTTGCTATCTAATCCTGCATGATATGCAACAGCTTTAATACCGTTCGCCATTAACATATCAGCCAATTCTTCGGTAGTTTTTCTGTTCAATGTATAAATGATACCGCTCTTTCCTTTGTTCTGCGCCACAAAACGAACAATACCTTTTACGGTCTGGTCTTTATTTATTTTAGGTAAAATCTCATAAAACAAATTAGACCTGTTAAAAGAAGATATGAAGATCTTGGCTTTTCTCAAACCAAGGTTTTTAACGATATCACTTTGAACTTTTGGTGTAGCCGTTGCCGTTAGTGCAATCATAGGTGCATCCGGACTGATGATCTCCATCATTTCTCTAAGGCGCCTGTATTCGGGCCTGAAATCATGTCCCCATTCAGATATACAATGGGCTTCATCTACTGCAAAAAAAGATATCTTAAGGTCCTTAAAAAACTCGATGTTATCTTCTTTGGTTAAGGTTTCCGGCGCTACGTATAACATTTTTGTTTTACCGCTGGTCAGGTCATCTTTAACTATTTTTTGCTGGCCCTTGTTTAATGTACTGTTTAGGAAATGCGCAACATCATCTTTACTGCTATAACTTCTTACCAGATCAACCTGGTTCTTCATCAATGCAATTAGTGGAGAAACGATAATGGCACAGCCTTCGCTAATGATGGCAGGCAACTGGTAACATAGACTTTTACCGCCACCTGTGGGCATAATTACGAATGTATCATTACCCGCCAGTAAGTTTTTTATAATATCTTCTTGTGGATCTTTAAACTTATCAAAACCAAAATAGTCCTGCAGCTGCGCAGTTAAGTTGAGGTTCTTCTCTTCGCTGATCGCTTTAACAGCAACCTTTGCTGCTGCTTTAGGAGCGGCGGCCTTTGTAGAAGTAGATTTAGTTTTTTGTTTTACTGTAGCCATGGCTGTCTTGCCCTTCTTTAAATTAATGGTTATAAATTTAACCGGGTAGTAAAAACTGAAGACTTAACCTGAGTTTTTTAGAAGGGGTGCTAAGTTACTTCAATACTGCTGCAAAATCAACAAAGATTTACCGCTATTAAGGTAAGCAAATTTTGATAGAAAATATTGCATTTTTTTAGCTCTCCAGTTATTTGTGTTGTCAGCGATTTAAAGTAGGTTTGCTATAAATAATAAATAGACACTTGTCCTTGATTGTCAGGCAGGAGAGTATAAATACACATGATGAATAAAAATAATTATGTAGCCATAATGGCGGGTGGAATTGGTAGCAGGTTTTGGCCAATGAGTCGTTTGGATTATCCTAAACAATTTCTTGATATATTAAATACCGGCAGAACGTTGATTCAATCTACGTATGATCGCTTTGCCAAATTCATACCTGCAGAAAATATCTACATTGTAACTTTTGAACAGTATAAAGATATTGTTGCACAACAATTGCCTGAGCTAAGAAGAGAGAATATATTAGCTGAACCTTCCAGAAAAAATACAGCAGCTTGTGTTGCGTATGTTTCGTACAAATTACATGAACTAAATCCCGAAGCCAATCTTATTTGTGCGCCTGCGGATCATATCATTTTAGATACTGAAGCGTTTAGAAATATTTGTGAACATGCACTGGAATTTACAGATCATATAAAAGCATTAGTAACATTAGGCATTAAACCTACTAGTCCTAATACGGGTTATGGTTATATACAATACGAACAACAAGCCGTTAGCGATAATGTTTATAAAGTAAAAACATTTACAGAAAAGCCTGATAAGGATCTTGCCAATACATTTCTTCTCAGCGGAGATTTTTTATGGAACGCGGGTATTTTTGTTTGGCAGGTAAAAAATATCCTGGCCAGTTTTGAAAAATTTTTGCCGGAGATGTATGAAGTTTTTGATGCAGAAAAAATACACTTTAATACAGAATGGGAGCAACAGGCTATTGAAAGAATTTATCCGCAGTGCATCAATACATCTATAGATTATGGTGTAATGGAAAAAGCCGATAATGTATATGTGATACCATCATCGTTTGGCTGGAGCGATCTGGGCACCTGGACGAGTATCTACGACAATATTTATAAAGATTATTTAGATAATGCGGTTGCAGGCAGTAATGTGATGATCATTGATGCTACAAGAAATATAGTGCACGCTGATAACCAAAAATTGGTTTTGTTACAAGGCCTGGATGATTTTATTGTTGTTGATACAAAAGATGTATTACTTATCTGTAAAAAAGATAAGGAACAAACAATAAAAGAATATGTTGCAGAAATAAAGAGAAATAAAGGTGATAAATATATCTAAGCTACGCATCAGCCAAAATTGTTTTCTTTTCTTTTTTTATTTTTCCGTCCAACACAACCAAGGCTGTTAAAAAAAATGGGATGCATGGGATTTTGTACCTCACCAAATTTCCGAAATTGAAAGAAGATACCCCAACAAATATTGCAAATATCAAAGTAAAAAAAATACAGAATAGTAAAAAAGGATCTTTGAGTATTTTGGTAAAAAAGAAAACGATCTTATTCTTAAGCAAAACATAAATAAAATACAGCAAAATCAAAGTACTTTCCAGCGCCGATAAGAAAATAATTAATTTGCCTGATTCCCATAAATAAGGCCTGAACAATGTTACATTTATCGCTTTAGGTGCTATAGAGATAAATCCCTGCAAAGTAGGTTCCGCAACTCCGATATCATAACTCGATCCTTCAGTTTGTTCACTTACCGCATGAAGATATTGTCCGGTTAATACAGTTCTCTCCAGCAAGGTTTTAACCGCAATTTCTGCTATCTCTTTTCCGATGTAATTTATCATGATAAAAGACGAAATAACAGCCGTGGAAACAATAAACAACAAAAATAATACCCGTAAAAATTTTGCCTTAACTGAAAAGCACCAACTTAATAACAACCAAATTGCCAGTGATATAGAGAAAGAAAAGAAAATATAATCTTTAACCACATATAGCAGCCAACAACAAATACCCGCCAGTAGAATGTTTTTTGCGATTTTTTTCTTTTCGAAAAAGATTTGATGCACAACACAAAAAAGCAATAGCATGGCAGATAACGTAACCGTATCTTTAAAAATACCTGAACCCCAGATAATAACAGATGGAACAAAAATAATTACAATACTTAGTTTCTTCTTTACTTCGGGATACATATGGGTTAAGGTGATATAAAAACGCCATATACATAAATAAGAAAAGAAAGCAAAGAAGAGGCTAACACACAACATACTCTGAAAACAAAACAAACTAAAAAAAGCAGATATCTTAACTATTATCCAGGTATTGGCCGCAAAGGGCATTCTAAAATCCGCTGCAATATTTATCAGGCTATCAGGCCAGGAATCAGGATAGCCTGAAACAAAAAACATTTTAACAGCCGTGATAGGATCATAAAGAAGGATCTTATCCAGCATGCGCCCATCATTAAAATAAGCTGTAGTATCGCCGCCGCTATAATACAAATTATATATCAGGGTAATAAAAATACTTCCAAGCATTTTTATTTTTAGTCCGTTAATAAAGAGTTTTCTATCTGCCCCTGATGGAAATTTTTTGTCGTAATACCGCCTCCCTATCTTAACTAACAAAAAAAAGTAAATTGGAAGTAAAATTATCTCCCACCAATGCAATAAGTTTTGTGCAAAATTAAGGTCGTTATCAGTAAATGCCGGAATAGTTAGAAGCATCACCAAAAATACTAACTTGTAATAATATAAAGTGCAGTTGTATAATACAACGATTTTACTAAAAAGTAGTACTATTCAATATTATACAGTTATTTTACCATCATTAATTAAGTGTATTATCTATGTGCGGCATTGCAGGTGCTATAAATTTTAAATTATTGTATCCACAGATCGATAAAAGCATGCTTCATCGAGGACCCGATGAACAACATGGCTTTATGGTCGACAATATAGATATGTACCACCTGCGTTTATCGATCATTGATATAGCAAGTGGTCAACAACCTATGCATTTAGATGATCGCTTCACGATCATTTTTAATGGTGAGATATATAATTTTAAAGAATTAAAAGACGCCCATCATTTATCTGCGACAACTTCTTCCGACACAGAAATATTATTATTGTTATACAGAAAATACGGTGTGGATCTGTTGCAATATTTAGATGGCATGTTTGCATTTGCCATCTACGACAATCAAGAAAAAAAATTATTCATTGCGCGTGACAGGGCAGGTAAAAAACCTTTGTATTATTATACCGATAAAGAGAAAATAGTTTTTGCCAGTGAGCTTAACTGTTTAAAAAGCCTGCTGCCCTTGCAAATGGACCAGGATAATTTTTATCATTACTTCCGTCTGGGTTCATTTTATGGTAATCTTACGCCGTATAAAAATGTAGCTGAATTAAAAGCGGGGTCATTTTTACTGATCGATTGCACCAACCTTGATATAAAAGAAAAATGCTGGTGGAATATTACTGATCGCTATCAACGACCTAACCAGGACAGTTTTGCAGAGAGCCTTGAAAAAGTAGACAGCTATTTGCACAAAGCTATAAAAAACAGGGTGCAATCCTCAGACCTGGAAGTAGGAAGTTTTTTAAGCGGAGGCATTGATAGCGGCCTGGTTACAGCTATTGCCAACCAATATAATTCAAAATTAAAAACATTTACAGTAGCTTTTGAAGGAACATATAACGAAGCACCCTTAGCGAAATTAGTAGCGGATAAATACAACACTGAGCACACTGAAATAAATATCTCCTTTGATAACTTAAAAAATGACATCGAAAAAATTCTTTGCAATTATGGCGAACCTTTTTTTGACAGCTCGGCCATTCCGAGTTATTATGTAAGTGCAGCAGCAAAAAAGCACCTCACTGTTATTTTAAATGGAGATGGAGCCGATGAATTATTTGGTGGCTATCGCAGATATGTACCTTTTGCGACTTATGATTTTTTTAACGCTAATTCATCTATAAAAAATATCGCAGGCTTTGTAAAAAAAATATTGCCGGTTTCTCATGATAAAAAATCTGCCTACAATTATTTATACCGTCTTGCTTCATTCGTATCTAAAAACAATCTGGATATATACTTATCTGCAGGTGTAGATATCCTGGAAGATTATGAAAGCAATATCATACATCCGCCTGCAAATTATATGCAGATAATTCAGAACGACTTCAATAAAATTTCAGGCACCTCATTAAGCGGTTTGCAAAAAATCATGAGTATGGATTTTAATGCCACGCTGTTCAGTGACCTCTTAGTAAAAATGGACATCGCCAATATGGCTCATTCAGTAGAAGGCCGAAGCCCCTTTTTGTGTAAAGACCTGGTAAACTATGTACCGGGTATTTCCGATGAATTTAAGATAAATGGAGGCACGACTAAATACCTGCTAAGGCAGTTGTCGAAAAAATACTTACCGGCCGAATTAGTTGGCCAGCCAAAAAGGGGCTTTGAAGTACCCCTTAAAAATTGGGTCAACAATGAATTAAAAGATATTATCAATGACTATTTAAGTACAGATTCTTCTATTACCCAACAATTTATACAAAAGGGTTTCATTATTGACCTGCTCAACAATAAACTGAATATACCTGCAGAAAAAAGAGCTAAGATATTATGGAGCTGGTTAAGTCTGGAGATATGGTATAAAAAGGTGTATTTACAATAAACTACATATAATGGGCTATTTTAGGTAAAATTCGTTATTTTGTAGCCTTAAATAAAACAGATTGTATTTCTATTAACTATTGATCCCGGGTAATTAAAAAAGGCTTTTAATTACGCTGAAAACTAACGATGCCCAAGATATTACGCATATTAAACAGATTGATTATAGGTGGTCCTTCTCACAACGCAGTATTACTTAGTAAATACCTTGAACCCGATTACGATACTGTATTAGTAGTTGGAGGAAAAGGTGTGGACGAACAAGACGCAACTCATTTGGCTACCGATCTGGGTATTCAGCCATATATAATCCCTGAAATGCAGCGTGCAATTGATCCTGTTATGGATAGGATCGCTTACAAAAAGATCAAGGATATCATTAAAATTTACAAACCTGATATTGTACATACACATGCGGCAAAAAGCGGTGCTATCGGCAGATTAGCTGCGCAAGCATGTAAGGTTCCCGTTGTTGTACATACTTTTCACGGGCATGTTTTTCATTCTTATTTTACGCCATTTCAATCAAAGATATTTGTAAAGACAGAAAAATACCTGGCTTCAAGGTCTTCAGGCATTATCGCCATTAGTAATTTACAAGAGCGTGAATTAAGTGCTATTTATAAAATTGCACCTACAGAAAAAATTACGATCATACCATTGGGATTTAATCTGGAAAAATTTCAAATAAATCAGGATCAAAAGCGTGAAGAATTTAGAAAGGAATATCAAATTCAACCAAATGAAATTGCTATTGGAATAATAGGCAGATTGGTTCGTGTTAAAAATCACCAGATGTTCTTGCGCGTAATTGAAAAGGTATTATCCGTAATGCCATCAGGTGTACGCTTTTTTATTATCGGAGATGGAGATATTCGTAAAAGCTTAGAAACCCAATTAGATAAGTACAATATTCAACATACTTTTTACCCGGAACAACCTGTTGTAGCACCGGTAACGTTTACCTCATGGTTAATTGAAATGGATCAGGTGTATGCAGGTCTTGATATCGTTGCGCTTACTTCTTTTAATGAAGGAACGCCTGTATCGATCATCGAAGCGCAAGCTGCAGAAAGACCAGTTGTAAGTACCGATGTAGGTGGTGTAAAAGATATCATCCAGGAAAACATAAGTGGATTTGTAACGCATGTAGACGATGATGATAATTTTACTAAATATCTTTTACAATTAATAAACGACGCTACACTAAGAAAAGAAATGGGTAAAGCCGGCAAAGTAAATGTCAGCACCAGGTATTCTTTCCAACGTTTGGTGAGCGACACAAAAAAGTTTTACGACGGCCTTTTAAATAGATAATCTATCCCGGTTCTTACCCTTACTACTGCTCGCCAGTTCAAAATTCTTATCTTACAGCATTGAAAAAAGTAGTCATTATAGGAAGCGGTTTCGCCGGCTTATCGGCCGCGGCATTTATGGCGAAAGCAGGATATGATGTTGTTGTGCTGGAAAAGAAACTGCAACCGGGTGGCAGGGCGGCACAATTAAAAGCAAATGGTTTTACATTTGATATGGGTCCAAGTTGGTATTGGATGCCCGATGTATTTGAACGATTCTTTAATTCCTTTGGAAAAAAAATTTCAGATTATTATTCATTGGAAAGATTGGATCCCTCCTATAGGATCTATTGGGAAGACGCACCGATGGATATCCCTGCTGATTACGATGAGCTGAAAAAATTATTTGAAAGCATTGAAACAGGCAGTAGTAAAGCACTTGATCAGTTTATGGCGGAGGCTGAATATAAATACCGGATAGGTATTAATAAGTTAGTTCATAAACCTTCGCGATCAATTACTGAATTTATAGACTGGGACATTATAAAAGGCATTGTTAAACTGGATGTTTTTACATCCATGAAAAAACATATCGCTACCTATTTTAAAAATGAAAAGATCCGTCAGCTATTAGAATTTCCTGTTCTCTTTTTAGGTGCGTTGCCAAAAGATACGCCGGCATTATACAGCCTGATGAATTATGCCGATATAAAATTGGGCACCTGGTATCCGCAAGGTGGCATGTATACTGTTGTCAAAAGCATGTATGAATTGGCAAAAGAATTAGGTGTACAATTTTGTTTTGAACATAATGTGACTGAGGTAAAAATTGACAATGGTAAAGCAACTGGAGTAGTTGCCAATCATAAAAATGCCAATAAAATTTTTGATGCAGATGTAGTTATTGGCGGAGCCGATTACCATTTTATAGAAACCAAATTATTACCTGCCAAATACAGAACTTATTCTGAAGCATATTGGGATAAAAGAATAATGGCACCCAGCTGCCTGATCTATTACGTTGGACTAAATAAAAGAATAAAAAATATCAGGCATCATTCACTTTTTTTTGACGTATCTTTTGACATACATGGAAAAGAAATATACACAGATCCAAAATGGCCAACAAAGCCTTTATTTTATGTAAGTGCCACTTCTGTATCAGATAAAACAGTGGCGCCGGAAGGATGCGAAAATTTATTTTTTCTTATTCCTATAGCAGCTGGATTGACCGGAGACACCGAAGCGCTTAGGGATAGCTATTTTAACACCATATTGAAGCGTTTTGAGGAAAAAGTTGGTGAACCGGTCGAAAATTTTATTGTTTATAAGCAATCCTATTCGGTCAAAAATTTCGTAGATGATTATAACGCATATAAAGGCAATGCTTACGGACTGGCAAATACCTTGTTGCAAACAGCAATTTTAAAGCCGGGGTTGAGCAGTAAAAAGGTTAGCAATCTTTTTTATACCGGTCAGCTAACAGTACCAGGGCCCGGAGTGCCGCCGAGTTTAATAAGTGGCGAGGTAGTTGCAAAAGAAGCAATAAAGTATTTAAGCAAATAACACATCTCAATTATTAAACAATACCTAAAAAGATGATCTATCTTTTTAATGAGCTTAGTCAACAATGTAGCAAAGCTACCACGGAGAAGTACAGTACTTCTTTCAATAGTGCTATAAAGCTACTCCATCGGGATCTGCGTGTGCCTATTTTTAATATTTATGGATTTGTGCGCTTCGCGGACGAGATAGTTGACAGTTTCCACGACCATAACAAACCCGAGTTGTTATCTGAATTTAAAAAAGAAACACATATTGCAATTAAAAGAAAAATAAGTCTTAATCCTATCTTAAACAGCTTTCAGCTAACGGTTAATAAATACAATATACCTCATCATTTAATAGATGCTTTTTTTAAAAGCATGGAAATGGATCTTAGCAATACTGTTTACAATAGCAACGATTACAAAGAATATATTTATGGCAGTGCAGAAGTAGTAGGACTGATGTGCTTATATATTTTCTGTGATGGTGATGAGCAGCAATACACAACACTGAAACCATTTGCTCAATCACTCGGCGCTGCATTTCAAAAAGTGAATTTTTTAAGAGATGTGAAATCAGATTATCAACAATTGAACAGAGCCTATTTTCCCGGTGTTGATTTTAAGGATTTTACAACTGCCATGAAAAAGCAAATTGAAGCAGATATCACGCAAGATTTTATTCAGGCTTTCGAAGGAATAAAACAACTGCCTATAAAAGCTAAATTTGGTGTGTATGTCGCCTACAAATACTACTTATCTTTATTTAAGAAAATACAAAAAGCGAATCCCGTGCGTATTTTAGAACACCGTATTCGTATTCCCAATTATGGGAAAGCTTTTATTTTAGCCAAGGCTGGCGTAAGAAATCAATTCAATTTATTATAATCGTACCTCAACCCTTAAAGAAAAACAATGCAGGTTATTTTAGTTAATGAAAAGGATGAAGCCATCGGATTGATGGAAAAAATAGAGGCACATGAAAAAGCTTTATTGCATCGAGCATTCAGTGTTTTTATTTTTAATAAGAAGGGTGAAATGTTATTACAACAAAGAGCTGCCACCAAGTACCATAGTGCCGGACTGTGGACCAATGCCTGCTGCAGTCACCCCCAACCCGGTGAAGACTTATTACAATCCGCAACAAAAAGATTACAGGAAGAAATGGGTTTTGAAACAAGTATAACCAAAGCCTTTGATTTTATTTATAATGCGCCATTTGATAACGGTCTTACCGAATATGAATTTGATCATGTTTTTATTGGTAGTTATGACGGAGTTGTAGAACCCAATCGTGAAGAAGTGAGCGATTATTGTTATAAATCAATGGCAGATCTAAAAGAATCTGTAGTTGATAATTCCAGGAATTATACGGAATGGTTTAAAATTGCTTTTCCAAAACTGGAAACCTACCTTGCAACGGTCTTAGCTTGACAAATTTCATGCAATCAAAAAAAGTAATTGTTATTGGATCCGGTGTAGCAGGTTTGGCTACTGCCATACGATTAGCTGTACAAGGTTTTTCTGTATCCGTGTATGAAAAAAATAATTGTGCAGGTGGAAAGGTTGCTGCATTCAAAAAAGATAATTACTCATTCGACAGCGGCCCATCTTTATTTACACAGCCGGAAAATATAGAAGAGCTGTTTACACTTGCAGGTGTATCCATCGAAAAATATTTTGCCTACCAATCATTGACAACTACTTGTAATTACTTTTATGAAAATGGTAAAAAAATAACAGCTTGTACTGATCCAGTACGATTCGCAGCCGAATTACAAGAAAAAGTAAATGAGCCAGAAGCAAATACACTCAATTATTTAAAGGATGCCGAAAGATTATACAATGATATCGGAACCATTTTTTTGGATCACTCCTTACACAAAATAAAAACCTGGTGGCACAAACGTATTATAAAAGCGATCAGCGCCATTAAGTACCCTTATCTTTTTCAATCATTACACAGTTATAATAACAGTAAATTTTTATCGCCGGAAGCTATCCAACTATTTGATCGCTTTGCCACCTACAATGGCAGCAACCCGTATCAGGCACCTGCCATGCTAAGCTTAATTGCTCATGTAGAGCAGAACCAGGGAATTTTTTATCCGCAGGGCGGGATGATCAATATTGCCAATGCTTTATATGAACTGGCAAAATTAAAAGGTGTTCATTTTTATTTTAATTCGCCTGTTCAGGAAATTTTACATGATGAAGGAAATGTTACGGGCATAATGGTAGATGGCAAGATAATAGATGCCGATATAGTTGTTAGCAATGCTGATATCTATTTTACTTATAAAAATTTATTGAGTGATAGCCTTACTGCAAAAAAGATACTACGACAAGAACGCAGCAGTAGTGCTGTGATCTTTTACTGGGGCATTAAAAAAGAATTTGCTCAACTACAATTACACAACATATTTTTTAGCAGTGACTATAAAAAAGAATTCGAAAATATATTTTACACTAAACAAATAAGCAATGATCCTACCATATATGTAAACATCACCTCTAAAATGGAAAGTGACCATGCGCCAAAAGGAAAAGAGAACTGGTTTGTAATGGTCAATGCACCGGCTAATATCGGTCAAGACTGGCGACAATTAAAGAATGAGTTACGTAAAAATGTTATCAGTAAATTAAGTCGCTTGTTAGGAGAAGATATAGAATCACTGATCGAAACAGAACATATCGTTGACCCCGTAATAATAGAAGATCAGACAACATCTTATATGGGTTCCTTATACGGAACCAGCTCCAATTCAAAACTGGCTGCTTTTTTTAGAAAGCCTAATTTTACAAATACTATCAGGGGATTATATTTTTGCGGTGGAAGCGTTCATCCCGGCGGCGGCATTCCTCTTTGTTTAAAAAGCGCAAAAATTGTAAGTGCCCTTATAGAACATGATCACTCAAAAAAAATAAATAGTTGTCAAATTTGAAATATACCAAAGATCAAATAGCTACTTCGATTGCGATTGTTTTTCATGCCATCGGTTTGATCGGCATTCTGTTTTTTAAAAACCCTTTTTTTATAGCCACTACGCCTGTTAATTTATTATTGATGTTCGCCTTGTTGTTCTGGACACAAAAAGAAAAAAATAAATTCTTCATCTTATTTACGATCGTGGTTATTATTATTGGCTTTACGGTTGAGGTTATCGGTGTTAATACCAATTTACTTTTTGGCCATTACACATATGGTGAAGTTTTGGGGCCTAAATGGCAACAAGTACCATTGGTCATAGGTGTCAACTGGTTCATTATTTTGTATTGTTGCGGTATTAGTACCCAAACGCTCATGCAAAAAATGATTACTAAAATAGCCCAAGAAAAGCAGCAAGCTCCTGCTTCAATAAAAGCATTATCCGTAATTATAGATGGGGCAACTTTAGCAACGATATTTGACTGGTTCATAGAACCCGCGGCTATTAAATTACATTTTTGGCAATGGGAAGATCAGCATGTTCCGGGTTATAATTATATCTGCTGGCTTATTATCAGCATTATCATACTTGCCATCTTTCATTTTTGTACCTTCAATAAGCAGAACAAATTTGCCATTCATCTATTGATGATCGAATGTATGTTCTTTTTAATTTTAAGATCTTTTTTATGAGTTGGTTATTGATTATAGCAATTATCATTATCACTTTCTTCGGCATGGAAGCTATTGCATGGCTTGCCCATCGTTTTTTGATGCACGGTATTTTATGGTTCTTACATAAAGATCATCATCAAACAGAGCCTGGCATATTTGAAAAGAATGACTCTTTCTTTTTAATCTTTGCAATCCCTAGTTGGTTATGTATCATGTTAGGCATGATCTATAAAATAGATTGGGTCACAGCTATTGGTTTAGGTATCCTCCTTTATGGCATCGCGTATTTTTTTATACATGAAGTAATTATTCACCAACGTGTTAAATGGTTCACCAGGAGTAATAATATATATATCCGCACCATTCGGTGGGCGCATAAAATGCACCACAAGCATTTGAATAAATACGACGGTGAAAGTTTTGGGATGTTATTCGTAGCAAAAAAATACTGGGATAAAGTGCGCAATGATAAAAAGATGATCAACCTAAAATCCTAATGAACCACTTTACTTATTTTTTTATTTTAGCGGCAGCATTGGCAGGACCGCTGGCATTAAGCTTTGATAAGAAAGTAGCCTTCTATAAAAAATGGAAATACCTGTTTCCTGCGATGCTATTGCCTGCAGTATTTTATATCATTTGGGATATTTATTTCACTGCAATAGGCGTATGGAGTTTCAATGAAAATTATATTACGGGAATAAAGCTTTTTAACCTGCCGATAGAAGAAGTTGTATTCTTTTTTGTGGTGCCGTATTGCTGCGTGTTTATTTATGAATGCATACGCTTTTATTTTCCTCATCTGCAAAATAGAAAAATAGCTGATACAATTTTAAAAGTAATCGCTATAATCTTACTCATTGTAGGTGTCATTTTCTTAAAAAAGATATATACCTCCTCAACATTTTTGCTAACTGAAATATTTATAGCCTGCATCTTTCTTTTTAAAAAATACTTCAAAAATTTTGATGCTGCTTCATTTCTAGTCGCATACATAATAATACTATTGCCATTTTTAGCGGTCAACGGCTTGCTAACAAGTATGCCTGTTGTAATCTATAATAATACAGAAAATGTAGGAGTAAGAGTCGCGACCATTCCAATCGAAGATATTTTTTACGGCATGTTACTGATCCTGATGAATATTTCGATCTATGAAAAATTGAAAAATAATTAGCGTACTTCGCGCAGCTCTTCCCATCTTGTAGTATACCTGTTACTTCGCATTTCTTGGCGCATTTTCCAATCTCTTGTGGTACCTGATGCCGCAAACTTTAAAATATCATCCCGCATTGAAAAATTAATATTATCGATCATGCTCATAAGTTTACGATTGTGATTAACGGGGGTTTCTTCAAATATATTTGTTTGAATGGCATTGTCCGGTACAAGCCCGCTTAACATCACACCCGCTTTTTTATAACTGCATCCCTTACTAAATATTTCATCTACCAAATTCACCGCAGGTTTGATCAGGTCATTTGTACAGGAAGTTGCGAGCGATAATGTTGTATGAGCATGCACTGACTGGCCTCTTTTAAAATTGCTCATATAATCCTGCTGCTTTGCCACAATAAAAATACTGATCACATTGGCGGCACTATTTTGCCTGCGTAACTTTTCTGCAGCTTTAGACGTATAGGTAGCGATCGCTTCTTTAATATCGCTGATCTTATTAACCGGACTACCAAACATCCTCGTTGTCATGATCATTTTTTTATTGATCAGTTCATCTTCCATTTCATTCGCCGTTTCACCTTTTAATTCTTTTAATAAGCGAATACCTGTTACGCCGCCTAAAACAGTTTTTGCCCATTCTTCTTTTTTATTCCGCAGATCCAGTCCGGTAAATACAGCATATTGATCGCGTAATTTTTCTGCGTATTGTCTGCCTACACCCCAGATATCCCCAATGGGTGTCGCATGCAACGCCTCAATAATTTTATCTTCTGTATCCAACACACAAACACATTGTTTGGTTGATTGATCTTTTTTAGATAAGCGGTTCGCCACTTTCGCCAATACTTTTGTAGGTGCTACACCTATTGATACTTTAATGCCCGTCCACATTTCAACAGTCTCTAAAATATTTTTAGCTACTTCCTGTAATTTATCCGGAGGATACCCGCTCAGATCTAAAAATGCTTCATCAACAGAATACACTTCTACATTTTCTTTCCCTAATAACATCCGCAGTGTTTCCATCACGCGCCAACTTAAGTCGCCATATAAATTATAATTAGAAGAAAAAGTGGCGATATTAAATTTTTCAATGATTGGCTTCGCTTTAAAATACGGACCGGCCATTTCCACACCAAATTTTTTCGCTTCATGACTTCGGGAAATAATGCAGCCATCATTATTGCTCAGCACAATAACCGGCTTTCCGTCGAGATGAGGCTTGAACAACCGCTCGCAGGAACAATAAAAACTATTACAATCAACTATTGCTTTCATGTCTGGTGAACGATATAGGTGACTATCCCCCAGATCTTTAACTCAGTAAAGCTAGAAACTTCGATCGCCGCCAATTTTGACGAGGGTACTAACCTTATCTTATTTTGTGTTATTTCTAAACGTCGTATCAACATATCACCATTCACAACAGCGATTACAATTTTGCCATTAGTTGGTTTAATCGATCGGTCAACAATGGCAATATCACCATCATGGATCCCCGCACCGATCATGCTATTACCGCTCACCCGCATAAAAAATGTGGCCGGTTTATTATGGATCAGTTGTTCATTCAGGTCTATGCCACGTTCCATATAATCATCCGCGGCAGCGCCAAAACCTGTAGCGTTGGCAGTAGGAACATCTTGCTGTGTAAACTGCCTGGTACCTGTGTACCCTGCAGTAAAAAAGTTTTCTGTTTCCATATAATTTATTTTTATTTTACTAATTTATTTAGTAAATTTATACTAAAATAATTGGCTAACAAATTTTAAATTTTAAGCTATGGACAACCCTATTCAATTACCCGGCTACCGGCAAAGCGAATACTTATTAGTAGTAAGTCCGCACGAGGAGCTAAAAAATAAAATACTGCACGTAAAGGAAGCTTTTCGTGATAAATATAAAACAAGCATGCAGGCAACAAAACCACATATCACGCTGGTAAAATTTACCGGCCTGCAAATGATGGAAGAGCGGCTTGTACAAAGACTGCATATAATAAGTATGGGCACAAGCCCATTTAAAATTGACCTGAAAGATTATGGCAGTTTTCCTACGCACAGTATTTATATCAACATCATAACAAAAAACGCGATCCAGGAATTAGTGAAAGAATTACGCTCTGCCAGAAGGTTAATGAAATCGCCGGACAATGACCCGCATTATATCATGGAACCGCATATCAGCATTGCCATGAAATTATTACCCTGGCAATTTGAACAAGGCTGGCTGGAATATTCGCACCGGCATTTCAGCGGCAGCTTTATAGCCGATGCCATGTTACTACTAAGGAAAAGAGAAGGCGAAACAAAATACCAGATCGTGCAGCGTTTTGAGTTTATGAATTTACCGGTGAGTACGATGCAGGGCGAACTGTTTGTCTGAATTGGGATTCGTGGGATTATTGGATTTTGGGATTTGCGAATTGATTTTTTACCAAACATCATCTTTCAATTAAACTTCAGTGGCGTCGCACATTTCATCTGCAGAATTGCTATTTATCTGAAGCCTTGATTTTTTTGTTACTTTTTTCATCAAGGAAAAAAGTCAATAGAGACAAATAAAAATATCAGACATGGAAGAAATAAATCAACAAGAAGAAAAAGATAATTACTTAAAAGGCAGAGGCGCGCAATTCAATCCAAAGAACCGCTTCCTAAAAAACCAACAAGTAAAAGCAGAAATAGAATCAATAGACGACTGGACAGAACCCAACCCCGCCACAGTATATTTAGAAGACAATGCAAAAAGCATCGTCAATAAAGTTGATAGTCCGGATGTAGGCATGTTCTACAGTATGAATCCTTACCAAGGCTGTGAGCATGGCTGTATTTATTGTTATGCGCGCAATGCACATGAATATTGGGGCTACAGCGCCGGCTTGGATTTCGAAAGAAAAATAATCGTAAAGAAAAATGCACCCGAGCTGTTAAGAAAATTTTTGATGCATCCGAAATGGGAATGCAAACCGATATCATTAAGTGGTAATACAGATTGCTATCAACCCGCCGAACAAAAATTTAGATTGACCAGGCAGTTATTGGAAGTGTGCTTAGAATTCAATCAGCCAGTGGGTATGATAACAAAGAATGCCGGTATGCTACGAGACAAAGACATCTTAATAAAGATGGCAGAAAAAAAGCTCATCAGCATTTTGGTATCCATTACATCATTAGATGAAGAACTCAGAAGAACAATGGAACCGAGGACAACAACAGCCAAACAAAGATTACGGTTAATTAAAGAGCTGAGCGATGGTGGCGTAAGAATGGGTGTAATGTTAGGACCAATGATACCGGGCCTAAACGAACACGAAATGCAACGCATTATGAAGGCTGCATCAGAGAACGGCGCCTCCTTTTCTGCCTATACTTTTATAAGATTAAATGGCGCTATTAAATTAATTTTTCACGATTGGCTTTACAAAAATTTCCCTGACCGGGCAGATAAAGTATGGCACTCTATAGAAAATAGCCATGATGGAAAAGTAAACGATAGCCGCTGGGGCGTACGCATGCGCGGCGAAGGAAATATTGCGCAGATGGTAGCACAACAATATAAAAAATACGGGAAGATATATGGTTTAAATGCAGAGCGCTGGGAACTAGATACAACAAAATTCAAAAGGCCGGGAGAACAGGGAACACTGTTTTAATAATGAAAATCCAAAACGCTAACATATCTATACTTACTATGCGATTGAACAGAAACACCAACACCATTGAACTCACTTAAAAAAATAGTACGGTGTATCAAAGAAGGAACACCATCATCAATTAATAAAGACAAAACAATTTCCAGCGCAACATTGTGGCCATAATCGCAACACTCGCCATCAAAATACTGTTTTTCTTTACAGGCAGTTGTTTGTCTTACATGCCCAACATACCCATGATCGCCTGATTCAGCATGGCATTCAGCACTGTTGTAGCATTTTTCATCTGGCTGCAATAGGTTTAATGGCTGCATATTCAACAGCTTTTCAATTAAAGTGTTGCAATATCTTCCTTGCAGGTCTTTTCTTTTTTTAAGTACCGTGTTTACAAATAAAACCGGACTGCTACGCACCAAATTCAGAATATAGATCACATCCTTTTCATTCGGACTCATGTAATCTGCATTAATAGCCGTATTACATTGAGTGAAATTAGAATCTGCGTCACTCCATTCGGGAGAATAATTTGCCAGGGGAGAAACTTCATTTGTTTGTGCCATTGCACCGATTGACATCAATAAGATGACGATACTAAAAAAATACTTCATTCAAAAAATCTATTTAAAAAACCTTCCTATCAAAGGTAATTGTGGTAATTCTTTCTTTTCTACAGTTCCTATGAACCATAAATACATCCATAATAAAATAGTACCTGTTATAAAACTAAATAACCTGCTACCCCAAAAATGTAATAACCCTACATGGATAAAAAACAATAATACTACGATCAATAAATACGCTGTTAATTTTTTCCATGCATAAGGTATGCGGTATTCCTTTTGCCCCCATACAAATGAGATCACCATCATACTTCCGTAACATAAAAAAGTTGCCCAAGCACAAGCCATGAAACTATAATATGGAATAAAGAAGTAGTTAATGACAATAGTGATAGCCGCGCCGGCCAATGTTATCCAGGCACCAGCCATTGTTTTATGTGATAGTTTGTACCAGATAGACAGGTTATAATAAACACCCAAAAACATATTAGCTAATAATAAGATCGGCACAACAGCTAAACCAGACCAATACTTAGGACCAATAAAATGTTTCCATATCGGTAAATATAAAACCACTATTAAAAACATAATGGTAATGGTTACTACAAAAAACTTCATCACCCTTGCGTATACGCGTTGGGGGTTTTCACCCTCGGCTTGTTTAAAGAAAAAAGGTTCTGCACCCATTCTGAATGCCTGAACAAACAACGTGATCAAAATGGATAATTTATAACAAGCATTATAAATCCCTACCTGGCTTTCCCGAAGATCAACAGAACCCGGCAACCACCAACGTAACATCAACCGGTCAAAAGTTTCGTTGATCATGCCGCCCATTCCGGCAATAATTAATGGTAAGGAATAGATCATCATCACACCCCACAAGCGCATATCAAATTTTAAACGGATCTCAGACAATTCTCTTAAAAGCAATACTAATGTAACCGCAGATTGTATCACATTTGCCAAAACAACATATACAATTGGATTTGTAGCAGGATTATATATCATAGCTACAAGGCTATTCCCTAAGTGGTGCGGACAATAAGCAATAAAGAACCAGGTAAAAAATATATTGATAACAATACCTGCAATTCTTACAAACGCAAATTTTTTGGGTCTGCCTGCTTCTCTCAATTTTGCAAAAGGAATAGTGCTTAAAGCATCTAATGCAATAATGCAAATACTTAGTTGGATGATCTGCGGAAAATCACTTAAGCCGGTTAATCTTCCTAAAGCGCCCTGGTTAAACCATAGCAATATTGTAAATAAAGTAGTCGAAAATATCAGCGATAAGGAAGCGGTGCTATAAATCGTTCCTTTGTATTCATCTTTTGAAGCAAAACGAAAATAGGCAGTTTCAAAGCCGTAAGTAAATAATATATTCAGTATAGGTATCGCAGAATAGATCAAGCCCATTTTACCATAATCGCTTGTATTCGCTAAGGTATAGGTCAAAAAAGGAGTCAACAAGTAGTTAATAAAACGGGCCGCAATAGAGCTGGCGCCATACCAAATCGTTTGTCCTGCTAATTTTTTTATATTGCTCAATACTACCTGTTTAGAGACAAATTTACTTGTATAATTTTTAATTACTAATTTGTTCTTCGTTTCGATCAAATTATTTTCTAATTTGTATCTTTATCTAAATAATAATCATGAAAAAATTAGCCTTTTTAACAATTGCACTGTTTTCTTTCTCTCATTCATTTTCACAGGCAATCGTTACGATCACTGATTACCAAAAAATACAGGAACCTGCTATACAATATGAAATTCCTTATGCAGAAGAAACTGTTACCAAGGCAATAGAAGATACCCTCGAAAAACAAGGTTATAAAGGAAAAGATACCAAAGGCTATACACTTTACCGTGATGTTCATTCAACTGCACTTGGGCCGGATACCTATAATCTTTATTTTAAAGTAGAACGTAAAAGCAAGAATGAGAGCGAAACATCCATCGTTACCTTGATGATATCTAAGGATGATATTTTTATCAGCGAAGCAACAGATATGGATATTGTGACCAATGCCAAAAACTATA
>JABDBG010000041.1 GCA_013288745.1 Bacteroidota bacterium | reverse complement strand
AGCGCTTCTGCAAAACTATTAGGCAATGAAAGCGATGATTACGAAACAAGAAATGATAAGGCAAGAATTGATCTTTTTGTAAATCAATTACAAAAAAGAAATTTACGGGCAAAAGGCTGTTTAGGATTTGGTAAACGCTCCAACGAAATCGTAAAGATTGTAAGAGAAAACAATGCTGATATACTTGTAATGGGCGCCCATGGCCATACCGGACTAAAAGATTTTATTTATGGAGAAACTGTAAATTCTGTCAGGCACGAATTAAAAATACCGGTGTTGATCGTTAATATTTAATTGACTTTCAAAGCAGCTAATTCATCTTCTATTTTTTTATTCCAAGCTTCCTGTTTGTCTTTGATCACACTATGATGTGTTTCATCATCATATTTAGTTTGTTCTTCTTCCAATTCTTTTTCACACTCAGTAAAAGTTTTATTAATTATTTTGTCGTAATTCTTTTTTGTAAAATCTGCTGCTCTTAATTTTTGTATAAACTCTTGTGTGTAGATATAAGTAAGGTCGAAATGATGCTGCTCATGATTTAACAGGTAATCTGTTTTCTTGTCAGGCTTAACCCAGGATTCAGGTTTTGAATAACCGCAAAACACATTAATGATCATCGTTTCTCCATCACTACTACTATTAAATTGCATATTGAACCCTAACCCCGACGAAGTTAATGCTGCAAAATCAACACTGTTATCCGGATTACCCTGGAAATCATCCCAGACTAATTTTGTCTTTCCATCATAAAAGATTGTTGTTTTATCCGGAGCGCCATTGGTCAGCACATAATTAACAACAGTTGTAAATTTTTGCGCTTTAGCTGTACCCAACACCAAAGTAAATAAAACAGGCAATAGAAGATACTTACGCATAAGGATATATTGTGATGCTAAAGATTACAAATATTGTGTTAAGTAAAAAGTTAAAACTAGAACTCTTCTGTATAATCAAGGTCTTTGTGAAAAGTCTCTTCTGTAAAAAACAGCGCGATCAATGTTATACTGGTAACTATCACACCGGTAATAATACCACTTCGGCTAAGTGGCATTGCCTGATCTTTCGGCACATTTTTATACAGGTACAAAAATAACATAGTGATCAATGGCAAAGCGCCGCGCACCATATTAGGAATTGTTGTTGCAGCCGTAGCGCGTAAATTAGTACCAAATTGTTCTGCTCCCATTGTTACAAAAATGGCCCACAAGCCTGTGCTGAAACCCAATGCCGTGCAAATAACATACATGGAGGTATCGGTATTGTTGTAAGGACTAAAAAACAACATAAGCGAAATGATAAATAAGGAATAAAATAACAGCAACGCAATTTTTCTGCTTTGAAAGAACTGGCTCACTAAACCAATCGCAATACCTCCAATCGATAATCCCGCATAGGCGAACATAATTGCTTCACCCGAATTGATGGTAGTACTGCCAAATAATTCCTTACCAAAATGATCGCTTTGATTTACTATTATGCCGATCGCATACCAGGTGGGTAATCCGATCAGTATAGCCAAAATATATTTTTTAAACCTTTTTGCATTTGTGAAGAACATAAGAAAATTTCCTTTAGAAATATTTTGCTCTTTAACAGTTTTGAACATGCCCGACTCGGCCACTTTGATTCGTAAGAACAATAATAAGATGCCCAATGCACCGCCTACGATATAACAGATACGCCAATCTTTTGTAAGCTTAAAGGTATAAAATGCCGCAATAGCCCCTAATAATCCGATACAAGAAACCAAAGATGTTCCGATACCTCTTTTAGCCTTTGGCAATAGTTCACTTACTAATGTAATTCCTGCGCCCAACTCCCCTGCCAGACCTAAACCTGCAATAAAACGACAGAGTGCATAGTTATCAACTGAATGAACATATGCAGTAAAAAAATTAGCGATAGAATATAAAATAATAGAACCAAACAAAACAGATAGCCTGCCTTTTTTATCACCTAACATGCCCCAGAAAATACCGCCTAACAATAAACCATACATCTGCCAGTTTAGTACGCGCGTACTATCAGCCAGCAGGCTGGCGTCTGTTGAGCCTACCGCTAACAAACTTGGTTTCTTTACGATAGTGAAAAGCAGCAGATCATAAATATCTACGAAATAGCCTAAAGCGGCAACAAAAACTGCGATGTTAAAAATCGAAACAGTATTGGAGTTGGATTGTTTTTGCATATAACAATTTATTCATCAAATATGTGGAGCATGTGTCTTCTTACCAAAAAACACTTTTATTAATATCGGCAATGTTGTAATGATCACGATACCCAGTACAATTAATTCAAGATGTTTTTTTAAATTAAAATGAAATTTTACTTCAAAAAATCTTTGTAGGTAATGGCCGCCGAATATCATGCTGGTTACCCAGGCAATGCAGCCAATGATATTATAATAGCTGAATTTCTTTTTATCCATATTTACGATACCCGCTATGATCGGTGCAAATGTTCTTACAATAGGAACAAACCTCGCATAGATGATCGCCGCGCCACCATTCTTTTCATAAAAATCATTGGCTTGTATCAAATATTTTTTCTTGAATAAAAAACGGTCTCGCCAGCTAAACATTGCCGGACCGATCTTTTTACCAAAAAAGTATCCTAAAGAATTCCCTAAAATACCTGCGATAACGATCATTGCAGTCAATATAATCAGATCTAAAAAAGGATGATGTGTGGTAAATCTTTCTACTAATTCATGACTATAAATTCCTGCAACAAATAGCAGTGAATCGCCGGGAAAGAAAAAGCCGATAAACAATCCTGTTTCGGCAAAGATGATCAATAATAAAAGCCATAAACCTCCATTAATAATATAGAACATCGGTGTAAACAGATCTCTATATGTAAAGTCTTTATGAATGAAAACCGGCTTGAATTTTTTAAGGTTGCTGATGGCAAAAGATTTTGTTTTATATCCATCTTTTGTAACAGAAAAAGAATCAACAATTGTATACGCAAATTTTGCTTCGCCGGAGTTATTCGTGTAAACAGTATCGCTGTCATTTGATATGATCATAGCATGTTCAATATCTCTTTGGTATTGATCGTTCACTCTAATTGAGATCGAATCCTGTGCCTTTACGATCAAAGCACAAAAACTAAAAACCAGGCAGTACAGCAATTGTTTCATATCTCTCTATATTCTTACGTTAGATGACGCAAGATAATATTTAATCATTGTTAACCGTGCATCCTTCACAAAAACCCTGAATGCTTTCATAATTAAAAAATTATTGCTTATTTTCCACTATCGTTCTAATTAAACCTACTACCATATATGAGTTTATTTGTAAAGAAACCAATTAGCCAGTTAATTGCAGATGCTGCAGATTCGGAAAAAGGCTTAAAGAGAACATTGACTGCATGGTCACTGATCGCACTTGGTATCGGCGCTATTATTGGCGCAGGGCTTTTTGTAAGAACAGCGGCGGCGGCGGCGCAAAGCGCGGGACCATCGGTAACAATAGGATTTTTAGTAGCCGCATTTGGCTGTGCATTAGCCGGATTATGTTATGCTGAGCTTTCTTCTTCTATCCCAATTGCAGGAAGTGCCTATACTTATTCTTATGCAACAATGGGCGAATTTGTAGCCTGGATAATTGGGTGGGATCTTGTATTAGAGTACGCTGTGGGTGCCGCCACCGTTGGTATTGCATGGAGCGAATACTTAAATAATTTATTGGTAAAAGTATTACACCTGAGCCCGATCCCTTACGAATGGTGCCACTCACCTTTTGAACATCTGAATGGCATGAGCGGGATCATTAATCTTCCCGCACTTTTTATTGTTGCTTTATTAAGTTTATTGCTGATAAAAGGAACGCAGGATTCTGCGGTAGTAAATGGAATTATTGTTATTACAAAAGTTACCATTGTTATTTTGATCATTGTAATTGGATGGGGTTTTATAAATCCTGCTAACCATACACCTTATATTCCACCTGCATCTACTTATATTGATACGCAAGGCATCAGTCACAATTTCGGTGGCTTCTGGGGAATTATCGGCGCTGCCGGAACAGTGTTTTTTGCCTTTATAGGTTTTGATGCCGTAAGTACTGCTGCGCAGGAAGCAAAAAATCCTAAACGCGATATGCCTACCGGTATCTTAGGATCCCTGGCCATCTGCACAATTTTATATGTTTTATTTGCGCATGTACTAACAGGCGTTGCTACTGTTCAAGATTTTAGAACATCGGGTAAAGAAGCTTCTGTTGCATTTGCTATTAACAAATATATGCTGGGTTATGGATGGCTAGGTAAATTAGTAACCGTTGCCATATTGGGCGGTTTTTCTTCTGTTATATTAGTGATGTTATTAGGACAATCACGTGTTTTTTATTCTATGAGCAAAGATGGTTTGTTACCTGCTGTATTTGGTAAAGTACATCCAAAATATAAAACACCTTACATGGCCAATTTAATTATTTTGATTTTGGTTGGATTGTTTGCAGCATTTATTCCGGGAGATATTGTAGGTGATATGACGAGCATTGGAACTTTGTTTGCTTTCAGTCTTGTTTGTATTGGTGTAATTATTTTACGCAAAACGGAACCTGATCTTAAAAGAGAATTCAGAACACCATGGGTTCCTTTTATTCCCATATTAGGAGTTATTGTTTGTGTATTGATGATGTGCGGATTGGGTTGGACAAACTGGCTTCGGTTATTTGGCTGGCTGGCAATAGGATTGGTTATCTACTTTACATATAGCAGGCACCATAGTAAGTTGCGTAATCCTGATAAAGAATAAACTGATTCTTAAATACAGAAAAGTACATAATTAAATTATTTAACTGCAAGGACACAAAGAAGCTGCAAAGGAACACAAAGTTTTTCTTTGTGGCTTCTTTGCGATAACTCAGCGCGCTTTGCGGTTTTAAAAATTGAATGTTACTAATAAAGAAACGCCTTGTAAACACAAGGCGTTTTAATTTATACTGTTCTCTCAAAAAAAAAATTAGAATGGCAGATCATCTGCGTCAGCATCAACGCTGGCAGTTGCCGCGCCGGTTTTAACTACAGGCGAAGTTGCTGAACCTGCATTGGTAACATTACCACTGCCTGCACCTACTCCGTCTTTTGCACTACCTAATAATTGAAGATTTGAAACCCTCATGCGCAATGTTGCAGCAGGCTGATTCTCTTTGTTAGTGTAAGCATCTGCTTCAGGCGAACCTTCGGCATATACCATTTGTCCGCGTTTTAAATACTGGCCAACTGCGGTGCGGTCTGTCCAGTAAGCACATTCAACCCAAGTAGTTCTTTCTTTTTGGTTTCCCTGAGCGTCTTTAAAGCGCTCTGTGTGTGCTACACTAAAGTTAATTACGTTTTTTCCGTTAACTTCTTTCACGATGCAATCTTTTCCAAGGTTGCCTACAATTTGTAATTTGATCATAACTGTTGTTTTTTAATGTTTAATGGATGTATCTGGTTGTGCTCTTAATTCAAAAGTAAAAAACAAAAGATGAAATATCCTGCATGATAAATCTTTGTGGATATCTAATTTTAAGTTTTCAGTTTAGGGTACGGATTTTCAAATTCCAAAACTCAAATCCCAAATTCCAAACTACGATAATACTGTATCCGTTAAGTTTGTTTTTTGATTTTTGTGTTTTGTGCTTTCTATTTTAGTTCATTTTCTTTTTCAATGTACTTACCTGTGTTTGCAGGTTATTTACCATGTTAGCCAATGAGTTAACATCCCAACGTTGCTGCTGGCTCACTTTGTTAATGATCATTTGTGCCTGCCATAATTCTACCACATCTTCAGCATTTACCTGGTAGGGTTGGTACTGCGGATTATCGCTCACCATGGTAATCTTATTTTTAGCGCGGTTATTGCGGACAAGACGTTTATACACAATCCCTTCGTTTCGGCTGACAACAATATAGGCCTGATCATTTTTTACATCATCTGCGCTCTCTACTTTTTCGGCAACAATGATACTTCCGCTTGGTGTTGGCAACATACTGTCACCTATTATTTCAAAGGCGCGGTAATTGCCGCCAGCTAACATTGGCAAGGTAAATGTGTTTAGCTCATCAATGAATTCACTATCGGCATAGCCTGCTAAATAGCCCGCTGCTGCTTTTACAGGTACGAAATGAATAACATTGCGGTCAACGGTCATCATTTTTTGTTGCCTGCGTTTAGCGAGGTAACTATTGCCTGTATTGCTGAGGTCTTTTAGTAAAAGATCATCCAGGCTCAGTTTAAAAGTATCACTTACAATTTCCAATACTTCCAAACGGGGATCTGCTCTTTCTTCTTCATAAGCACCGATCAATGAACGTTTGATGCCTAATTTGATAGCAAATTCTTCTTGTGTCCAACCACGAAGTTTGCGCAAATATTTAAGGTTTTGTCCGGCTTGTGACATAGCGAAACTAATTTGATTAGCACAAATATACTAATATTTTTAGTTTTACAAAATTTATTTTTATTTTTTAAAAAAGAAAAGGGCCATAGTGGAAACTACGGCCCGTTGAGTCTTAATCGTCGAGACATTTATATAGTAAATATGCTCTTACATTCTATTTACGAAAAAAAAGAGAATATGGTTCTTTAAATAACCGGTAAACATAACAAACCATATCCTGCTATATAAAAAGCATCTCAAAAGAGAGATGCTTTTAAAGAGGGATTATAAATTACATTAGTGGGTCAAATTATCAAGCTGTGTAACCTCGCTCGCACATAGTGCGCGATTGTAAATCCTAACTTCATCAATTATCCCGTTAAAATAATAAGGAAAAGTATTATCAGCAAGTCTGCCTAATAGTAGGTCTTGTCCATTATCTGCAGCAATTGAAGCATGTTCTGCATTGGTACTAGTAAGAACCCCATTGACATATATTTTAGAGGTATCAGAACCATATGTATAGACAACAGTATACCAGATACCAGGTTTTACATAATAAGAATTTAGATTAGTTCCTGTAATATTACCGGTAGAAAAATCTCCATAAGATCCATAAACATTTTCTTTAGATGTATCCGTTGTTCCTCCGCAAGATCCAAAATCTGAAATACGCAAACAATAAAATCCATCGGTATAATCAGCGATTTGTTTACCGATCAATTGATTACCGCTACAATTACCTGTGTAAAAACCATTAATTTTAAATATAGCCATCATAGTTATTGCGGTATCCGGCGTTAGACTTGCATTATCCGGAATACGCATGTAAGAGCTTGATCCATCAAATAAATAAGCGCTATTAGGATTACCAAAACGATCAGCGACCTGAGCCGCACTGTTAAAACTGATATTATTGCCATATCCGCTACTATCAGCAAGGCTACCGTTAGTAAAGGTATAATACGCAATTAATCCCTTGGTAAGGTTTGAGGCACAGCCACATGAGTTTACAGTTACGGTGTCGGTTAAAGTTTTAGTCGTTGTATCATGCAAAGTAATGGTATCTTTTTCCACTTTAGTTTTTACACAGGCACTAAAGGTTGTTACCGTTAAAAATACAATGCATGCTGCCAGTGCTGCTAAGGGTAATGATAATTTTTTCATACTGATTTTTTAAAGATTATATAAACGATTGAATGCAATAATATAATATAGGGTTAGATAGCAACCATATTATACTACATACATATACTTGTATAAAGATAAGAAGGTTGGGTATGCGTAAAAAAATAAGCCAAATAATAATTACAGCTGAATTAAATAAATCAAACACCACAAAAAAGGGCACTTTTTTGTGAAAAGTGCCCTTTTAGTGTAATATATTTTATTCTATCTGGTCAAATTATTAAGTGTATTTACTTCCGTGGCATTTAAAGCCCTGTTATATATTCTCACCTCGTCAATTGTACCATTCAGGTAATAAGGATAAGTAGGATCGCCGTGCTTGCCAATAAACAGATCTTGCGTATTGTATCCGCTGGTAGCAGTTATTGTTTCTGTATCTACTAATATGCCATTTACATATAATTTACACACACCATTGCCATATGTGTAAATCACATTGTACCAAACACCTGTTGAAAAATAAGCCGAATTATCTCCGGCATCAGCAGGCACAGCCGAATTATCTCCGTAACCCGCCATAATTTCTTCTGTTGATGTATCAACAGGGTTGCCACATCCGGTAATGGCACCAAACCTAAGACAGTAGAAACCTGATGCATAATCATTGGCTCCCTTACTTAAAATATTATTAGCAGGGCAATAGCCCATATAATAAGCGTTCGCTTTAAATATCGCCATTAAACTAACTGCCGTATCAAACCTAAGACTTGCAGAATCAGCTACTCTTAAGAAACTACTGCTACCATCGAATGAGTAGGCACAGTTGGCATTTCCAAAACGATCCGCTGTAAGCGTTGCATTATTATTTTGAACAATATCATTTTTACGGCCACTGCTATCTGCAAGGCTACCATTAGTAAACGTGTAATAAGCCACTAAGCCATTCGTAACATTTTTACAACAACAGGTATTAACTGTATCTGTTACATTTTTAGTAACTGTATCGGTCAAATTTTTAGTTGTGGTATCATGCACAGTGACAGTATCTTTTTCCACTTTGGTTTTTACGCAGGCACTAAAAGTTGTTGCCGTTAAAAATAAAACGATGCACGCTGACAATGCGCCTAAGGGTAATGTTAATTTTTTCATACTGGTTTTTTAGAAATTATGTGAAATGTTGAATTCAAAATGTAATATAGTATTAGACAACAACCATATTGTACCACATACATATACCTGTAAAATGACAAGAAGGTTGGGTAAAGAGGATACCGGATAGACCAAATGTTCCAAAGTATAGATTTGAACGTCATACTTATTTTTAGGGAGTTACTTAAAGCTTCTATAAAAATAGATCAATTATCCAACAAACTGTCAATTTGTAATGTTTTTAAAGTAAGCTATAGATAATGGTTAAATATGAAAAAAAGCAGCATAATATAAGATCAATAAATATTTACGGTTATTATATATAGCCCGTACTTTTGCATAAAATCACCTTTATGGCCGCATTAGTATTACATAGTTTAGTCCGCTGGTTTATTATGTTCTTTGGGTTATGGACAGTTGTAAATGCCCTTACCGGCGTTTTTGGCAAACGGCCCTACACGCCTTCGGATAACCGTACAAATTTGTTCTTTATGATCAGCTGCGATATTCAATTGCTGATCGGGTTGATACTTTATTTTACCGGACCGTGGTTCGATAAACTGAAAGACCTTGGCAATAATATGAAAGACGCCAACAACCGCTTTTTTACAATGGAACATTTAGTAATGATGCTGGTAGCCTGGATATTGGTACATGTCGGCAGAACAGTAGTAAAAAATACTGAAGGCGACGCCGCCAAACACAAACGCTCTCTTATCTTTTTTGGATTGGTAATGTTATTAATCATTGCTGCAGTACCATGGCCCTTTAGGGAAGCCATCGGCAGGCCGTGGTTCAGGTGGTTTAATTAAAATAGAACGATGATCTTTATGATCGTCAAGATAAAATCATGATAGGTCACAATAATCATAAAAAACTGCGTTCCATCAAAAGAGAAAAAGGATAGATCAATTTTTATAAATGACGAAAGCAAAAAGTAAAGTACTCCCTACTATATTAATTACAAATGATGACGGTATAACGTCTCCGGGTATACGCAATTTAATAGAAGCTGTAAAAGATCTTGGCAAAATAGTAGTTGTGGCACCTGACAAAGCACAAAGCGGCATGGGCCACGCTATAACGATCGGGCATCCGTTACGATTGACCAAAATGGAAAAATTGTTTGATGGCGTAGAAGCCTGGGAAACGAACGGAACACCTGTTGATTGTGTAAAACTGGCAGTGAACAAAGTACTTCGCAAAAAACCCGATATTTGTTTAAGCGGTATCAATCATGGCGCCAATCATTCCATCAATGTTATTTATAGCGGTACTATGAGCGCCGCAATGGAAGCCGCTATTGAAAGTATACCCAGCATCGGGTTTTCTTTATTGGATTATAGTATTGAAGCTGATTTTGCTGCCGCAAGACATTTTGTTCGCGAGATAGTGATGGCAGTATTAAAACAAAAAAAGGAAAAACATTATTTGCTGAATGTAAATATCCCTTCGGTTCCGTTGGAGCTGATCAAAGGAATTAAAATATGCAGACAAGCATACGCCAAATACGAAGAAGATTTTAAAGAACGCAAAGATCCGCATGGCAGAAAATATTATTGGCTGACCGGAGAATTTGTAAATTTTGATAAAGGAAAAGACACCGACGTATGGGCATTGGATAATAATTATGTAAGCGTTGTACCAATACAATTCGATCTTACCAATTATACATTAAAACAACAACTAGAAAAAACCTGGAAATTAAATGATACTAAAAAAAGATAATTACGCTTTTGGATTTATGGTAGGATTACTGGCTCCCTGCTTAGGCTTTGTAGCTTTTAAATATACGCGCCTGCAATCCATCCCATTTATGGAAGCGGTTAGGTTTGTTTTGTCTGAGCACGCATTACTATCCGCGGCATTAAGCGTTTCACTTTTAGCCAATGCAGCCATCTTCACTTATTATATCAATGCCCATATTGATAAAACGGCTAAAGGTATTTTCTTTGCCACCGGCATTTACGGCATTGCTATCTTAATTATAAAAACATTCTTTTAAATATGGAAGAGAATCCCTGGTTTAAAGATTGGTTCAACTCACCTTATTATCATTTATTATATGCCAACAGGGATAATAAAGAAGCTGCTGAATTTATTGATAAACTAATAGATCATTTAAAACCTGCACCCGGCGCAACTATGCTGGATGTCGCCTGCGGCAAGGGAAGACATTCCATCCACCTAGCAGAAAAAGGGTTTGATGTTACAGGGATTGATCTTAGCGAAGAAAGCATTGCCGAAGCATTAACACATCAGACAGATAAATTACATTTCTATATCCACGATATGCGCCTGCCTTTCTGGATCAATTATTTCGATTTTGCTTTTAACTTTTTTACCAGCTTCGGTTATTTTAAAACGCAACGTGAAAATGATAATGCCATCAGAACCATCGCTCAATCTATCAACAGCAATGGCCGTTTTGTAATGGATTACCTCAACACACATTGTGCGGAAGCAAATGCCATGCGGAATATGGAAAAAGATATCAATGGCGTGCACTATGCTATTACTAAATGGACAGATGCCAAACACTTTTATAAAAAGATAATCATCACCCACTCAACTTTGAAAGAACCTTTGGAATATATTGAACGCGTAGAAAAATTTACGCTGGCAGATTTCACCACCATGTTCGAAAAACAAGGATTGAAAATTCAAGAGGTATACGGTGATTATGATTTTTCTCCCTACAATGTAAACGCTTCACAGCGGTTGATCATGATAGCAAGTAAGCATTAATCAATTGCGATTTCTTGCCCCATCGTGGCAACACCTTTGTAGAAAAAAAGCAAATGATACAATTTACTCCATAGGAGTTATTTCTACAAAGATGAAACTCCTAGCGGAGTTTAGCATACGATCCTACTGTTTCTTCTTATTATTAAACAACAAATACTTCGCTGTCTCATAATAATCATCTGTAAACCTTGCTAAATAATTTTTAGCGCTATCGGTTTGGGGATTGGATGGTATTGAATCATTATTGATAACAGATTCAAAACGCACTTTGCCTGTCTTGATATTTTTTTGATAAGAATATTTATTGGTTACCGTACCGATCGTTTCTGCTTCGTGATCAATGATAAAAGCATTTTCTGTATTCTCCGGTGTGGGATCAAACAGATTCCTTCCCATCGCATTATTGGAATAAGACATTTTTAGCAACGATGCTACCGATGGCATAATATCTATTTGTGAACAAACATCATGCACCAGTTTCGGTTGCAATAATTTTGGTGAATAAAATAATAACGGTACATGTTCTCTGGTCATGTCTAACTTAGACCAGCTCTTCGGATACATAGCATCTGCATTGCCCGGAATACCATGATCTCCTACAAAAACGAAAATGGTATTATCGAAATATTTTTCTTTACGCGCCGCTTCAAAGAATTTCTGGTAACAGAAATCAGTATAACGGAAAGCATTTAACTGGGGATTATTATCAAAGCCATATTTTTTCAGGCTATCCATCGGGTATTCAACTTTTTTAAATTCGCTCATGGCTGCATCCGGAATAGTGTACGGACCATGATTATCCGCCGTCTGAATAATGGCAAAGAAGGGTTTATCTTCTTTAGCTAAGATTCCATTCGATTCGATAAATAAATTCATATCATCTATCCCCCAGACATCCGCTTTCTTGGCTTTATAATCATCCTGACTATACAAATGCACACCATTGATATTATTTAGCAATAAGCCTTTGATATTCGCCCAGGTAGGATCTCCTCCTAAAAAATAAAATTTATCATAGCCCTTCAGGTCATTTATGATCGTTTGCTGGTCAACTGTTTCGGGGTTACGGCTCGCTGTACGGTTATTATCTCCCAATACATCAGGAATACCTGTTACTGTTGCCCATACACCACGTGCCGTAGGAAAAGACGGTGTAAAACAACGATCATGAAAGACACCATTCTTACACAGCTCCGCAAAATATGGAGTGGTATTATAAGGATTACCTCCCATTGAGCTGCGATACATGCAAAAGCTTTCACAGATCACTACGATCACATTTGGATGATTAACCGAATCAACCGGGAACGAATAGTAACGCTCATAATTTAGCTTAACACTGTCTTTATCTTGTACGCCTAAATAATCCGCCATTTCTGCATAGGCTGCCCTCGTTTTATTGATATCAGGTTTTGTATCTCTGAAACTTAAAGTGCTGAAAAAACTTTGAAAAGGATTCAAGGCAACATTCGCTTCAAAGTTATCATTCAGGGTAAACGCATCGCTCCAGCGTAAATTAAATTGCCCGGCTTTGCCAAAAACGCCCCAGCCAAATAATAAAAAGGTTATTACAAACAATGGCCAGACACGTCCGCGTATTTTTTCTTTATGCTGATAAACAGATAATAAATTTTTAAAGTAGATAGACGCAAAGATGGCTAACAACAACAATAAAAGAATCGCTTTTATCAAAGGATAGCTCTGGTAAGCCATGTTCAAAGAAATAGCCGCATCCCCCAAATAACTTAATATAGAAGCATTTAATCTTTGCTGAATAAAGGAGTAATGATAATAATCTACTACATAAATAAATACCAATAATGTATAGACAATCGGTATAAAAAAGTTCCAGAAATTTTTAGCGTGATTATTTTTAAAAGGATTGATAAAAGTCAAAGCGTTGATCAGCATTAAAAATGCACCGAACATACAAAGGAACTTCAGATCAAAACGCAGTCCCATTACAAATGCCGCAACTGAAAATGGTTTATCTAAAGGATTAAATTTCCAGTAAAAAACAAAGCGGGCAAAAGTCATTGTTAACAGAAATACTAACATGATTGATAGTATCCAGCCTAGTAATTTGGGTAATCGTCTAAACATAACTTTAAGATAATTTACAATGGTGGCAAAGTTATATTAATTATTTTTGTATCAACTTATTTAAAATGCATACCATCCTCAATTGGGATCACGCTTTACTGAAGCTTATCAACTACCAATGGCAGAACGATCTCTTCGATTTTCTGATGCCCTGGTTGCGTAATGCAACGGCCTGGGTTCCTTTGTATTTTTTTCTTGGCTTGTTCTTGCTCGCAAACTTTAAAAAGACGGGCTGGTGGTGTATCATTTTTGCTGCAGCAACTGTTATTCTTACCAATTATGTAAGCAGTAACCTCATTAAAGAAAATATACCGCGTTTAAGGCCCTGCAATAATCCTGACCTGGCAAGCTGGCTACGCGTGCTGGTTCCTTACCGCCCGCAGAGCAGTAGCTTCGTTTCCTCACATGCGGCCAATCATTTTAGCATGGCTACCTTTTTATACCTTGCCTTAAAAGATCAGATAGGCAATTGGGCCTATTTATTCTTTTTCTGGGCATTCAGCATTTGCTATGCTCAACTATATGTAGGCGTACATTATCCAATTGATGTTGCCAGCGGTGCTTTAGTTGGAATTATTATCGGATATTTGGCTGGAACATTGTTCAACAAAAAATTTGCATTAGCTTAGTCAAATGTCAGAGGTCGTCATTTTATTGTTATTGATCCTAATAAACGGGCTCTTCGTGATGAGCGAGATCGCTTTAGTAAGCGCCCGAAAGCCCCGGCTAGAGGCCATGGCTAACAAAGGTGATGCAAAAGCCAAAGCAGCACTTGAGTTAGCCGAAGACCCGGAAAAATTCTTATCCGTAGCCCAAATTGGTATTACCCTCATTTCCATTTTTACCGGTGTTTATTCGGGAGAAAAATTCGGCGGCTATTTAAAGCCTTATATTTTACATATTCATGTTTATCTTTTTCAACAATATGCAGCAGATATTTCTACCGGCATCGTCGTAATTATTGTAACATTTGTTTCGATCATTTTAGGGGAGTTGATACCAAAAAGATTTGGCATGCTACGCGCCGAGCCGATCGCGCGTTTTGTTGCAGGGCCAATGAATGTATTGTCCAAGATCGTGCACCCGATCGTTTGGTTACTTACTTCTATTACCAATTTAACCATCAATCTTTTCAATGTACAAAAAACCACGCCTGATAACGCCGTTACAGATGATGAGATAAAAGCATTGATATCAGAAGGAACAGAACAGGGTTCTATCGAAGAAGAAGAAAAAGATATCATCGAGCGTATCCTTCATTTGGGTGATAGAAATATTACTTCGCTGATGTCGCACCGCACAGATATTATCTGGTTCGATATGAACGACACCGTACAAATGGTAAAAGATAAATTTGAACAAATACCCTACTCTACTTATCCTATCTGCGATAAACAGATCGATGATATCAAGGGCATCATTTATATAAAAGATCTTTTAAAAGTTGCGCCAACAACAATCCTAAAAGACCTCTCAAAACCCGCACTATTTGTTCCGGAAAATAATACGCCTTACCAGGTACTCGAAAAAATAAAGCAGACAAAGATCCACTCCTGCTTTATTGTAAATGAGTATGGAACATTGGAAGGAATGATAACGCTGAACGATATCTTAGAAGCCATCGTAGGCGATGTACCACAAACCGGACAAGACGAATACGAAATAGTAGAAAGAACCGACGGCACTTTCCTAGTAGACGCACAAATACCGTTCTATGATTTTTTAACCCACTTTGATAAAGCAGACTGGATGAACGAAGGCGAACATGAATTCGATACCCTCGCCGGCTTTGTACTCAACCAGCTCGAACGCATACCACATATCGCTGAAAAATTCGAATGGCGCGGTTTCACTTTTGAAATTATTGATATGGACAGCCAACGTATTGATAAATTACTGGTAACAATTACGCCAACGCTTAAAGAAGAGATGGAGGACTAATTTGGATTTCAGCATTTGTTCTTTATTCAGCATCATTATCAAAATAAATTAACAACTTAAACGTTAATTGCTATATGAAAAATTACATACTCTCTATTGCTATATTGTCGATGATCTCATTGAACTCATTTGCACAAAAAGAAAACGTAAATGATTTCTCCAATAAACTATTGTGCAATGCATACGTTTATGGAAAAACCGATACGGCTACTTTTAATTTCCTGCAAAATAATTTTCCTTACTTAGCAAGAGAAAAGCCGGAGAATGGCTATTTAACACCTCCCGAAGGTGACAATGCCAAGCACTTAATAACTTCTATGCATTTTAAAAAACATCCCTTTTTTAAAATGGGTATTAAGGATGGACGTCTGGATTTCTTTACTGTTGATGATGGCGGCGGACTTATTTTTGAAAAAGGCGCTCAACTGGTATTAACATTTGACACTGAAATGTCTGCCGATTATGTATTTAACCAACTAACAGATTCTTTATCGAGACTTTGTTTCCAAAAGAACATCTCCACAAAGGGCACACAAAAAATAATATTATTTACAGGGTATGCGAATAGTGATACGTATAACCCTGAGTTAGCTTTAACGGTTGATGATGCTACTAAAACATATTCCATTTTGTTCAAAAGTAAATTTGATGCGGGAGCAGGTTTTTAATAAAACCATTCCCGGATATAAAAAAGCATCAAATTAAAAAGCTCCTGTCATCCTGAGGCACGAAGGATCTGATCGTTAATCAATCAGTTATGCAACAATAAGAATACGATGCTTCGTTCCTCAGCATGACAAAAGAGGCTATGAATGATAGCATTATCCTTTCTTCTTTTCAAAATAATCCTGCATCTCGCTATTCAATTCTTTACGCATTTCGCTGAGGCGGATTGCGTATTGTTCTAATTTTTTATCCTCTTCAGTCGGCGGGATCCATTTTGGTACCGGAATAGTTTTACCATTTGTATCTACCGCAGCAAATACAATGATACAATGCGTAGCATTTGTCTCCTTTTTATTTATAGGATTGATGGTACTGATATCAACCGAAATATGCATACTGCTTGTACCGGTATAAATTAAGCGCGCTTCCACTTCTACAATATCGCCGATGATGATGGGGTTAAAGAATCTTATACCGCCAACATATACAGTTACACAATACTGGCTGCTCCAGTTAACCGCACAGGTATAAGCCGCCTGATCGATCCATTTCATTACGGCACCACCATGTACCTTGCCACCAAAATTCACATCCGAAGGCTCACTTAAAAAGCGAAATTTTACAATATTGTTTTCCATTATGTTAGTGTTAGTTAGTCTTCAAAATAAAAAGCGATCAGTTCGTTTATCAATACGATCGTTGCCAGACTTATTGCTATTGTTGTTTTTCCGATCGTATATAATAACATGGCGGAGATAAAATAAAGCGATAGTCTGAAAGCCATTCGCCACGGCTGTTCCAGCCTTTTGTCTGACCTCGGCGCAGCATAAATACTCCAGCATACGATGGCTATAACCGGCAATAAAAGGGCCAACGTATATTTCAAATATACATTTTCTGCTACAGAATAACCTCCATAACCCAATACAATAACTAATACCAGCTCCAGTAAAAATGCTATCAGCCTGTTGATGCCTCTCACAATATTCATGGTCAAATATTTAGACAAATAAAATTAAGTGTATCTTGTATAACAGCAAAATACACTAAAGTATACTGTTGTTTTTAAATGATACCACTGATCATCCTAATCGTTATAGCTTTTTTTAGTATTTTATTTTTTGCGAAGAGAAGAAAAAAAGTTCAAGACTTTCAGATGCCTGCTACTACTAAAGAACTGTTGTTAAACAATGTGGCATTCTACAAAGATCTTAGTGATGAGAATAAAATAATTTTCGAAAAGCGCATTACACAATTTTTACAAACAGTGATCATTACCGGCGTAAACACAACAGTAAGTGACCTTGATTATATTTTAATAGCATCAGGCGCTATCATTCCGATCTTCGCTTTTCCCGATTGGATGTATACCAATATTGATGAAGTACTTTTATACAAGGATACTTTTAATGAAGAATACAAGACCGATGGTGACCAAAGAAATATTTTAGGCATGGTAGGCGATGGTGCTATGCAGCGCCAAATGGTATTATCACAACCCTCTGTTCGCGCCTCTTTTAAAAATGCAACAGACGGTCACAATACGGTGATACATGAATTTCTTCACCTCATCGATAAAGCAGATGGTACAACAGATGGTGTTCCGGAATATTTATTATCAAAGCCTTATATCCTGCCCTGGATCAATAAAATTCATGAAACAATTAATCAGATGAAGCAGCGCAATCATTCTGATATTAATTTATACGGAGCAACAAACGATGCCGAATTTTTAGCCGTGGTATCAGAATACTTTTTTGAAAAGCCGGAAGCATTAAAAGAACATCATCCTGAATTATATTCATTATTAGCGCAAATGTTTACTGCAAGTAAATAATACTTATATGGAAATAAAAAGAATCAACAAACAAGAAACCGACCTGATTATAGAGCTGTTCAATAAATACAGGATATTCTATAAACAGCCATCAGACATGGTTGCAGCGAAGAAATTTATTCAGGCAAGACAAGATAATAATGAATCAATAATTTTTGTAGCGCTTGAATTGATCAATGATCGAAAACTACCTGTTGGATTCACACAATTATATCCAGCCTATTCATCTGTACGCGCTATTAAATACTGGATACTAAATGACCTGTATGTTGAATCCGATCACCGTAAAAAAGGTATTGGAGAAAGCTTAATCAAAGCAGCAATGGAGTTTGCAAAAGCAGATGGTGCAAAATCTGTTGAACTATCAACAGCGATTGATAATTATACAGCTCAAACCTTGTATGAAAATATAGGATTTGAAAAACAAAAATCTGATGAAGGATTTTTTACTTACCAGGTAAAATTAAGCTGATAATTTTCCAACAGGAGTGATCGGTATTTCTTCTGTCGGGAGTTTTTTTCTATAACAGAATTCGATCAAATTTAATAATGGTCCTGTCATAAATGTTGTTGTAAGCGCCATCAAAACCATGATGGCAAATATAGCAGGAGACAATATTCCAAGGTCATACCCAATATTTAAAACGATCAGTTCCATCAATCCGCGCGTGTTCATCAATGCCCCGATGGAAAGCGAATCGTGCCAGGAGTAGCCAACTAATTTTGCAGAAATACTGCTGCCACCAAATTTTCCTAACACGGCAATAAAGATGATCAGTCCGCAGCTTGCCCATAAATGGCCTTCGCTTAATAATCCTATTTGTGTTCTTAATCCTGTAAAAGCAAAGAAGATAGGCAATAACAATAACACGCTGATATCTTCAATTTTATTCGCCAATAATTCTTTGAACTGTAATCTTTGCGGCATGATAACACCTGCTAAAAAAGCGCCAAACAAAGCGTGTATACCAATGATCTCTGCGATGTAAGCGGAGGCTATTAAAATAAAGAAAACGATCATTACCAATCTCTTGTTCAATCCTTCTTCTTCATCATATCTCTTGCTGATGCTATTGATCCATGGCCGTATCAATTTCAACATGATAAATACAAATATCAATGCCAGTAAAATAGTGAACATAGCGCTTAACACGCTGCCTGCTTTTACAATGGCAACAACAGCGGCAAGTATGCACCAGGCTGTGATATCATCTGCGGCAGCACAGGTAAGCACAATGGCTCCTAAGGCTGTTCTTGTCAGGCCACGTTCATGCAAGATCCTTGCAAGTACCGGAAAGGCGGTGATGCTGATCGCTATTCCAATAAATAAAGAGAAGCCTAAAAAGCTAACATTAACCGGTGCAAATTCCTGGTATATAAAATAAGAAGCCAGTACGCCTAAAAAATAAGGGAAAGCGATACTTACGTGACTTATCACTAAAGCGTTATGTGCTTTGTTTTTTAATTTATCAAGATCCAGGTCCATCCCGATGATGAACATAAAAAATACCAATCCTATCTGACTTAAAAATTGCAGGTTACTCATTGAGCTGAGTGGAAATAAAAAAGCAGAAAAGTTAGGAAAGAAAAAGCCCATGATGGATGGCCCTAAAAATATGCCGACGATCATTTCACCCACGACGGTTTGTTGCCCAAGTGCGGAAAAGATCGCTCCGAATAATTTTGCAACAAAAACGATCGCTAATATCTGCAGTAATAATAAACCCAGCGGACTTTTTATATTATGCAAGAATTGTTCAACAACACTTTGGTTGGATGAGATAACGACCGGCGCCGATTTATCTACTATTTTATTTAACGGAGAAACTGTTGTTGAAATAAGCTGCGTATTGGGTACAAGGTTTTTTCCTTTATTGATAACGAACCAAATAAGGCAGGAAAAAACTCCGATGATGAGTGCATATAGTAGTACGTTCTTCTTCATATCCGATAACAGGGCTTGTGCAAATATATAAAAGCAAAGTTTCTGTTGCTCAATTTTCAAAAACTATAATGGTAAAGTGATACAAATAAAGATCCTTGGTGTAGGGGCATAAAAAAACCCTCCAATAAATTGGAGGGTTTCAAAGAATATGGCAGCTACCTACTCTCCCGCATTGTTGTGCAGTACCATCGGCCATAAGGGGCTTAACTTCTCTGTTCGGTATGGGAAGAGGTGAACACCCTTGGCAAAACCACCATAAGAAAATAAATGCAAAATGCTAAAGGCTAAAAGCCATAACGCAATAGAGCGTTGAGCATTCGGCATTACGCTTTTCCGGCGTAATAATGTACATATTGGGAAGTTGAAATAAGAAGTAAAATAAAAAAATAAAGCTTACGGGTAATTAGTACTACTCGACTTTGATGTTACCACCTGTATATCTATAGCCTATCAACGTTGTAGTCTACAACGGCCCTTAAAAGTAAACTCATCTTGTGGAAGGTTTCACGCTTAGATGCTTTCAGCGTTTATCCTT
>JABDBG010000040.1 GCA_013288745.1 Bacteroidota bacterium | reverse complement strand
ATGAATGTAAATGAAGTGGTTGCTTATCGTGGGCATGTTATCAATGGCGGACAATTATCCGACAAAGAAAAATTCCTTCATCCAAATGACGACGTAAATAAATCTCAATCAAGTAACGATACTTTTCCAACAGCAATGCATATTGCTGCGTACAAAATATTATTAGATGTAACGATCCCGGGAATTGAAAAATTAAGAGATACACTTGCTGCAAAAAGCAAGGAGTACATGCACGTTGTAAAAATCGGTCGTACCCACTTTATGGATGCAACACCATTAACAGTCGGACAAGAATTCAGCGGTTATGTATCTCAATTAAATCACGGCTTAAAAGCAATAAAAAATACATTAGCGCATTTAAGCGAATTAGCATTGGGCGGCACTGCAGTAGGAACCGGTATCAACACCCCAAAAAATTATTCTGAAAATGTTGCCAAACATATTGCGAAACTAACAGGCTTACCTTTTATTACTGCTGAAAATAAGTTCGAAGCATTGGCTGCCCATGATGCTATTGTTGAAGCACACGGCGCTTTAAAAACTATAGCTGTTAGCTTAATGAAGATCGCCAATGATATCCGCATGTTATCAAGTGGTCCCCGCAGTGGTATCGGCGAAATATTTATTCCTGATAACGAACCCGGTTCTTCTATTATGCCGGGCAAAGTAAACCCAACACAATGCGAAGCGCTGACCATGATCGCTGCACAGGTAATGGGCAATGATGTTACGATCGGTATCGGCGGTAGCATGGGACATTTTGAATTGAATGTTTTTAAACCTGTAATGATCTTTAACTTTTTACATAGTGCAAGGTTGATCGGTGATGGCTGCGTTTCTTTCAATGATAAATGCGCCATCGGTTTAGCACCGATCGAAGAAAATATTAAAAAGCACGTAAACAATTCTTTGATGCTGGTAACCTCTCTCAACACAAAAATTGGTTATTACAAAGCGGCAGAAATTGCACAAAAAGCACACAAAGAAGGAACAACCTTAAAAGAGATGGCAGTGAAATTAGGCTATGTTACACCGGAAGAATTTGATGCATGGGTGATCCCTGCTGAAATGGTTGGTGAATTAAAATAAATTTATTGCTGTTTATGTCATCCCCCGAGTTTTTCACTAATAAGTGTCAATTATTTTAGAGTATATTTAAAAAATAATTATATCTTCATAAAAATTTTATAAAAAACCAAACCTAACAAACATGAAAAAAATTATTCGTATTCCTATCTTGCTTATCGCTTGTATAGCAATTTTTGCTTCTTGTAAAAAAAGTAGTGGTAGTCCAACATCTTCTGCAATTGTAGGAACATGGGAATTAAAATCTTCACACGCTGTTGAAGTTGATTCTTTTTACAGTCTGACACCAATTGTTACGGATTCAGTTTATACACATGGCCACACCCTAGTTTTTGTATTTAACAATGATAAATCTTATACAGAAATTGATCATAGCACAACACCAGCGAATACTATTTCGGCGGGCACCTATAGTCTTGATGCTACACTTGGTAATATCACTCTTGTAAGCTCTACAGTAAATGAAACCGACCAATATAATATCACCGGTAATACTTTGACAATTTCAACCTATATAAGTATTCCCGGAATAGAATCTGCCAGCGGAACCCTTGTATTCGGTAAGGAATAATATATTTGATCTTCTTAAAAAAAACAATGTCTCAATGGCATTGTTTTTTTATGCCTCGTATTAAGTGAACCTTATGATTAATGATGTTTCCGCTTATATTTTAATTGCACTTCACCAACTCCATCCTGAATAATACCTAACTCTTTTGCAGCGGCATAGCTCAGATCTATTATTCTACCTTTTGCGTAAGGGCCGCGGTCGTTGATACGTACTTTTACAGTCTTTCCGGTTTTTAGATTCTTTACTTCTACTTCTGTATTAAAGGGTAAAGTTTTATGTGCGGCTGTATATGCATTGGTATTAAAACTTTCGCCATCAGCCGTTTTTCTTCCATTGTAACCATCACCCTTGCCATAGAAAGAAGCTTTACCTGTCTCAGTAATATATTTTGAGCAGGAAGAAAATAAAAAAACACCTGCTATCAGTATGGTAATAAGTGATTTAGAAATAGCTATCATAATTTTTTTATAAATATAGATCAGGCCTAGATAGAATTATATTTTGTGGATATAAATTTTAGTTTTTATCTTCATTCAAACCAAACCTATAAATCATGAAACAACTCATTTATCTTTTTTCTTTTTTGCTACTAACAAGTATTAGCATTTCTTCTTGTAAAAAAAGTAGCAGCTCCAATAATTCTATCGTAGGTGATTGGGAATTAATTTCTCTGAACCAGGTAAGTGTAGACTCTACTACCACTCCTATCACAGTTACAAAAACTGATACAACTGTTACGCATGGGCATTCTATCGTAATATCTTTTTTTGCAGACAATACATTCTCAGAATATGATTATACATCCTATCCGCCTAGCCTTTCACAGAGTGGGACTTACGTTGCCCTTGGCGATAGTTTAACTATATTCGATGGAAGCAGTACTACAGGTTCTAATCTTGGATATAAAGTTTCCGGAAACTTATTGACTATTTCTATAAATTCAAGTAGTCCAGGATCTTCCAGCAGTGCGACAGAAAAACTTAACCGCCTGTAAGACCTCTGCATAATTAGAAAAAAAGCAATACTCTTAAAAGGTGTTGCTTTTTTTCTGCTTATCGCGTAATATAGTTTATTAGAATTATATTTTGCAGATATAAATTTTAGTTTTTATCTTCATCGAAACCAAACCTATAAATTATGAAACGACTCATTTATCTTTCTTCTTTTTTGCTAATAGCAAGTATCACCGTTTCTTCCTGTAAAAAAAGTAGCTCCAATAACTCTATCGTAGGTAATTGGGAGATCACTTCTTTGCATGAAGTACAAGTAGATTCTACCACTACCCCTTTTACGGTAACAAAAACTGATACTACTACCGTACATGGACATACGATTGTAATATCTTTTTTTGCAGATAATAGTTTACAAGAGTACGATTATTCAACATCACCTGCCACAATCGAAAGTGTGGGCAGCTATCTTGTTCGTGGTGATAGCCTTACATTATTTAACGGAAGTACTCCTACCTCTACCGGCCAAACAGTAAAATTTTCAGTTTCCGGAAATGCATTGAGTATTTTTATAAATCAAAACTCACCGGGATCTTCAATTACGGCAACAGAAAACTTTAACAGGCTATAAATAATTACCCATAATATTTATAATTATTTGAGCAACGCTTTTAAAAGCGTTGCTTTCTTTATAGTAGCATAACATAAACTCCGTATATTTGAAATGCACCTTAAAATAAAAATATGTTATCAATAGGGACAAAAGCACCGGAGTTTTCATTGGCATCAACACCGGATCAAAAAGTACAGCTGAGCCAGCTAAAAGGTAAAAAAGTAATATTGGCTTTTTATCCGGCAGATTGGAGTCCTGTATGCAGCGACCAAATGGGTTTGTACAATGAAACATTAAAATTATTTCATCAGCATAATGCGGAGCTCATCGGTATTTCGGTTGACAGCAAATGGAGCCATTTTGCTTTTTGTCAGGACAGGAAATTTCATTTCCCTTTACTTGCCGATTTTGAGCCTAAAGGTGCTGTGGCAAAATTATATGATGTGTACGATGCAACAGAAGGCGAGTCACAAAGAGCTTTATTTGTGATCGATGAAGAAGGAATTATCCGCTGGAATTATTTATCGCCTGTTGGTATGAACCCCGGCGCAGATGGAATATTAGATGCGTTGGAATCAATGGATAAAAAATAAGCTTATGCCAAAATTAAGAACAGCCGTTAACAGCAAAGATCATGTACAGGGAAATGCCAATGCACCAATTGAGTTATTGGAGTATGGTGATTACCAATGTCCGCATTGTGGCCATGCTTATCCGATCATAAAAAGCATTCAGAAAAAAATGGGTGCCAAATTGAAATTTGTTTTTAGAAATTTCCCGTTGGCTGAGGTCCACCCCAATGCTGTGCATGCAGCAGTATCCAGTGAAGCGGCAGCCTTGCAAAATAAATTCTGGGAAATGCACGATCATTTATTCGAATACCAAAGCAGGTTAGACGATAAGTCACTTGTAAAATATGCCGGTCAGTTAAAATTAAATGTTGAACAATTTGAAACCGATTTTGAAAACCCTGAACTGATACAAAAAGTAGATGCAGATTTTGAAAGTGGTGTAAGAAGCGGTGTTAATGGCACACCATCTTTTTTTATAAATGGCGAAAAATATGACGATAGCTGGGACGAAGAAACGCTGCTAACCTACTTAGAATCACTACTTACGTAAACTGTGAAATTATTTATCTGTACGTTTAACGTTATTTTTAAATTAAATTAATATCTTCATCTAAACCAACCTATAAATATGAAAAAAATACTTATCCTTTCATCGCTATTATTAATAGCATCCGCATCAATCATTTCTTGTAAAAAAAGTAGTTCCAATAACTCCATTGTAGGTAGTTGGGTTCTAAGTGGTGGTATAATCGTAACCACAGACTCTACTACTACACCTTATACTGTTACTACTCAGGATACTACCATTGCTAACGGCACAGATGTTGTACAATTTAATGCTGATAATACCTACGCCGAGTATAATCTGGGAAGTACTCCTCCTACAACAGAAGGTTCAGGTACATATGTTTTGTTGAGAGGTAATATTACTTTATTCGAATCAGGCGGCGGAACACCTTTTACTGCACCTTATTCAGTATCAGGGAATACACTAACCATCATTCAAACACAAAATAATCCTGGGTCATCAACTAAGATAACCGAAAAATTTACGAGACAGTAATAAATACCTCTTTTAATAAAAAAGCAATGCTTAGAAATAGCATTGCTTTTTTATTATTTTATCCTATCCGAATTTTTTATTAGCTATTGCGTATTGCCAGTAGCATCTACCATCGTTTCTTCTTCATGGTAATGCTTAAAAAATTTCCTTTGAAAGATAAGGATCGTAATGACTCCTATAGAAATTGAAGCATCTGCCAGATTAAAGATCGGACGGAAAAATTCAAAATCTTGTCCGCCCCAAAACGGTACCCAGCTCGGGAAAGTAGCATCGTGAATAATTGGGAAGTATAACATATCAACTACACGTCCATGTAAAAAAGGAGCATACCCGCCGCCTTTAGGAAATAAAGTTGCAACCTGCACAGGTGTACTTTCATTAAAAATAAGTCCATAAAACATGCTGTCGATCAAATTACCAAATGCCCCTGCAAAAATAAGTGCGGCGCAGATAATAAATCCCGGATGCTCTTTCTTTTCAACAATGCTATTTAAATACCAAACTCCAAAACCAACTGCAATTAACCTGAATAAGGTTAAAATTATTTTACCAAAATCGCCGCCGAATTTCCAGCCATAGGCCATGCCTTCATTTTCTATAAAATATAAACGGAACCAATCTCCTAATACATAATTATAGTCACCTACGCGGTAATGTAGTTTGATATAAAATTTTAATGCCTGGTCGGCAAGCACAACTAAAATGATAATGAGTGCAACGGTTCTTCCTTTCATAAGTCGCTAAGGTAATAAGTTTATTAATTATTTTTTGATATTTTGTTCTGTGAAATTTCTCCAGCTTATTCTTCAAAATAAACACGCTTCACACGCTGGGATATCCCTGTTATGATCTCATACGCGATGGTCTGCGCCCATTTAGCCAGATCACTTACCGGCAGGTTCTCTCCAAATACGATCACTTCATCGCCATCTTGTACATCAACGCCTGTTATATCCAACATCGTCATATCCATACACACATTACCAATTATTGGAACTAGTTTTCCATTGATATACATTTTACCGATACCATTACTTAATATCCTTGGGTAGCCATCCGCATAACCGATACGTACTGTAGCGATCACAGAATCTTTTGCAGCAATGCCCTTGCGACTATAGCCAACACTCTCTCCCGCTTTCACTTTTTTAATTTGCGAGATAGTAGTTTTTAAAGTGGTAACATTTTTTAACTGTTGTTGCAGTAAGGCATCAACACCATATAAACCGATGCCCAAACGAACCATATCTAACTGAAGATCTTTATGCCGGTGAATAGCAGAGGTATTCGCCATATGCTGCAAAAACGGATAGGCGATGGCTGATTGCAGTAAAGACGCTGCTTTTTTAAATTCGCTCGCCTGATATCTTGTAAACTCATCATGCTCGGGAGAATCGCTTGCAGCAAGATGTGTAAATACTGATTGGATTTTAAATATGGAATTACCTTGTAACTGATCGCAAAGCTTTTTAATATCTGCAGACTCAAAACCTAATCTGTGCATCCCCGTATCCAACTTAATATGTACCGGGAAATTATTAATACCAGATTGATGTAAGTATTTCTGAAATCCATCCAAAATATTGAACGAATATAATTCGGGTTCAAGATTATGCTGTACCAATATATCAAACGTAGTTTCTTCTGCATTCATTACCATGATAGGTAATGTGATCCCTGCTTTTCGCAACTCTACCCCTTCATCCGCATAAGCAACGGCTAAATAATCTACTTTCTGAAATTGTAACAAATTAGCAATTTCAAAACTTCCGCTGCCATAACTAAACGCTTTTACCATCGCCATTAGCCTAACACCCGGATTTAATTGTTGCTGGTATAATTTGAGGTTATGTGTTACCGCATTTAAATTAATTTCTAATACCGTTTGATGAACCTGTTGCTCTAACAAATGTCCGATCTGCTCAAATTCAAATACCCTGGCTCCTTTTAATAATATCGTTTCATTAATGAAATGAAGAGAATAGAATTGCTCTTTAAACGCTAGTGTTGATGGAAAGAATGTTACCTGTTTGATATTTTTAAATGCTGCACTATGTTTAGATATCTCGGGACCAATACCAATTAACTGATCAATATTTTTTTGTTCCAATATATGTGCGATATCGGCATATAGTTCATTATTACTTTTTCCCGATTGCAGGATATCACTTAATATCAGTGTTCGCTTTGCATGCTGTTGTTGCTGTTGCAGAAAATTCAATGCGATAACCAATGAATTGATATCCGCACTATAACTATCATTAATGATCGAGCAATTATTATTGCCTTGTTTCAATTCCAATCGCATTTCAACCGGACGCAAACGCAGCATTCTTTCTGCGATAATATTCGGTGGCGTTTGTAACTGTACCAAAACACAGATACAGGTGATCGCATTTTCAATAGAGGCATCATCCGTAAACGGAATAATGCATTTTATGATTTGTTCCTGTCCGTCTTCTTCTTTAATGGATGCAATGATAATTGTCTGCGTGGCGATCTTCTCTATAGAAGCTATATGCAATGTTGCTTCTGTATTTTTCCCCCAGGAAAAAAGCTGAAAACTATCCGGCCGCACATTATTCGCAAACATTGGCACCGCATCATTTACATCCGGATCATCTGAACCATAAATAAGCAGATCGCTATGTATAAATAACTTTAGCTTTTCGTTTATTTTCTGACGGATATTTAAAAAACCTTCAGCATGGGCTTCGCCGATATTTGTAAAGACACCGATCGTTGGTTCAATGATCTTTTGCAGTTGTTGCATTTCATCAGGCTGAGAAATACCTGCTTCAAAAATAGCCAGCGTATGCTGGTCATTCATCTGCCACACACTTAACGGTACGCCTATTTGTGAGTTATAACTTTTAGGACTGCGAACAATATTAAAATCATCCTGCAATAATTGATAGAGCCATTCCTTCACAATTGTTTTACCGTTGCTACCGGTGATACCAATTACAGGAATAGAAAATTGTTTACGGTGAAAAGCAGTTAACGCATGCAATGCTGCCAGTGTATCCCTTACCTGTAAAAAATTAGCGCCGGGATATTTATTGATATCATCTTCTTCAAAACTTTCATCGACTACAAAATTTCTAACTCCTTTATCATATAATTCCTGTATGAAGGAGGTGCCATTTCTTCTCGGTCCGCCCAAAGCGAAGAATAAAGAGGTTGCAGGAAATAATAGTTTACGGCTATCCAATAACAAATGCTCAATAGTAGCATCGTCGGCTTGTTGCAAGATTTTTGCTTTTAAGACATCGGTTATGGTAGAGATCGTATGCAATAGTTATGTAGTTATGCTACGGTTTTTTGTTGTTCATAGAGTGAATAAAATATAGATCCGCTGATGCATATTACAATCATGGCAAGTGATACCCAAACAGGCAAATGCACCCATTTATCTATCAGCATTTTTGCACCAATAAATAACAATACAATAGCAATACCTTGTTGCAAGTAAGGAAATTTATTGGCAGCACCATTTAATAAAAAGAACAAACTGCGCAATCCCAATACTGCAAATATGTTAGACGAATAGATCAATAACTTTTTCTCAGGATCAGGAATGATAGAAAAAACTGCAGGGATAGAATCCAATGCAAAAACAATATCGATCAATCCCAACATCACCACTACCATCGCCAAAGAAGTAAATAACATCTTCTTATTTTTGAAAATGATAAACTTGCCGTTAGGCTCTTCATCTGTTGTAGGCAGCATTTTTTTAACGAATTTATACGCCCAGTTAGATTCAGGATCAAACTCATCATCTTCCTTGCTGCTAAACATTTTGATGCCTGTATAGATAAGAAAGACGCCGAAAATATACATGACCCATTCAAACCTTGCTACCAGCTCACTTCCTAAAGCAATAAAGATAATGCGGAATACGATTGCCATTAATATCCCTAGTAATAATATCCTCGCATAATTAGTAGCCTGAACTTTAAAGAAAGAGAAAATAATAATGAAGACAAAAATATTATCAATAGAAAGCGACCACTCCAATAAATAAGCAGAGACATATCGAACCGCATCCTGCTTACCCTCTTCAAACCAGATAAACCCACAGAAAGAAAATGATAGTGCCACCCAAAAAATAGTTTGTATCAAGGCCGTTTTTAAACTAACAACCGTATTCTTTTTACTCAACAAGCCAAGATCGAATACCAATGCCAAAGCAAGCACTGCACTAAAAACAATATATACCAGCTGTGTCGTTGACATTCTTTATTGAATATTTAATAAGTAATAATTAATATTTAAACCAGCTCTTTACAATATTAAATACTAGTGTATTTTCTTTTTCTCCACCATTGATAGATCGATCCAAATAAAAGAACCAATAAAATGGGGCCGAGAATATTTCCTATCTGCCATTCCAGTTTTTCATCTTCTATTTTTTTAGGATCTAATAAACGAAGAGTATAATCTTTTGCTTTTGCTTCTGCCAGGCCTGATTCATTGATCAGATAATCCATACAGTTATCCAGGAAATCTTTATTGGCAAAAGGAAATTCTTTTTGCGTACCGTAAGCAAATTGATTCATACCCATCGGTATTGGTTTATTATCCTTAATGCCATTCAACACAATATCACCGTCAGATACAATGATCATTTTATTATCATCTGCACACTGCGGCATAAACGTTGCATTGTATGCAGATAATGAATCACGCATTGCCTGTGATAAATGGTTATTATAGACAGATTCGAATTTACCTTCCAGTAAAACCGCTACAGGAATATTAGCCATTCTAAATTTGTCATCTTCCGGTGCGTTCACATTTTCTTTACCACTGATCAACGCCGGAGTTGCAATTGTTCTTGAGTTCGCAGATGAACTTAACAACACGGTTTTTGTTATCCCATCAGCTTCCACCGTATCAATTGAATTTACAAAACGCCCGGCGACAAAGCCCAGATTTTTATTGATAGGGTGATTATTTTTTGTCTGGAACAACGGGAAATAATTCCATGGCAACCATTCAAATTGTCCGTTTCCATTTACATCAAAAGGCAGTAAGTCACATTGAAGATCCATGACTAGATCGCTATTGATACGAACGCCATACTTAAATAATATATCATCCAAATTCAATCCTCTATCATAAGCAATCACTTCATTCTTTATTTGCAGACTATCCATCTCCGCATCCAGTTTATCTACAAACATGATCACTTTACCACCTCTCATTACAAACTGATCTATCTTTAATTTTTCCTGCGAACTAAAAGATTGCTTAGGCTTTACAACGATCAACAATTTAAAAGTATCTGGTATTGCAGGTAGTGTATTTAAGTTTAAAGTAAAAAGGTTATAATCTTTACGCAAAGTATTTTCAAGATCGTAGGTAGTAATATCTGTTGGCTCACCATTCCCTGCGGAATAGGCGATCATTGGTTTTTCTGTGCGCGATAATTTATCAATGGCATTCGCAAACCCATATTCCATCATCGCTTCAGCACTGTTTAATTCTTCCGGCGTAATAAATATCTTATCACCCGCATATAAATTTACCGGCAGTATATTGCCCTTGTAATGCACCAAAGCAGTTGGATAAACAAACTGTTGTTGTTCTCCCGATTTTAATTGCACTTTAAGATTGATCGGATCTACACCCAATGCAGCTAAAGTATCAGCATAAGTTTCCGATGTGCCTTCTATTTGTTCATCAGGAGATACAAAATCAAAACTAAGTTTATTATTACCAGCTACTTCTTTAAACTCCTGCAAGATCTCATCTGTTGAATTGGCCAGTTTTTTAAACCCGCTTGGAAATTCACCTTTTAAACAAACATCTATCTGTACTTCATCATCTAAACCTTTTAATAATTTTTTTGTTGGTTTGGATAAGGTAAATCTTTTTTCGTTGGTGAAATCAATCCTCGCATGCCATTGAGATGCCAGCCAATTCAATAGAACCAACAACACAATAATGATCGGCAACCAGAATTTTGTTTTTAATATCTTTTTAATAAAATTCATTTATTTCTTATGCAGATTTTTTACGGTAATTAATAAGAACAGGTAAATGATACTTCCGAAGTACACTATATCGCGCGTATCCAATACACCCCGACTAATGCTACGATAATGGAAATCAATACCCTGCATCTCAATATAATAATCGGCACTTCCCTGAAATACCGGCAGCTTACTTACTGCATTAAAGCCAAAGTATAATATCAGGCAGGCAAACACACTTAATAAAAAGGCAATGACTGCATTATTTGTAAAACTACTGCAACACAAACCGATAGCAGAAAATACAGCGGCTAATAAAAATAAGCCAATATAGGATCCGGTAATGCCACCGCTATCAATACTGCCATTGGCACTTAAAGATTTGATTGTAAAAATGTATAAAAAAGTAGGTATGATCACCAGTAGCAATACAAACAAAATAGAAAAGTATTTGCCTACAACGATCTGCCATTTACTTAATGGTTTTGTCTGTAGAATTTCGAACGTCCCTGTTTTAAATTCGTCAGATAAGGTACGCATTGTAATGGCCGGAATTAAGAACAATAGTATCCAGGGAGCGAGTTCGAAAAACTTATCTAAAGAAGCATAGCCAAAATCAAAGATGTTGCTATCCTTCAATACAAATAAGAACAGGCCGTTCACTAGTAAAAATAAAGTGATAGCAATATAGCCGGTAAGACTGCTAAAAAATTGGTGTAACTCTTTTTTACAAATACTCCACATGCGTTATAAAAATTGATGCAATTTAAGGGTTAGACAGCTATGAAACTAAAAGTCCGCCTCATTGTTGAAGCGGACTTTCTATATTTAATTTTATTTTAGCTTTTATACGGCAAAACTTTCGCCACAACCACAGCTCCTACTGGCATTTGGGTTATTAAAATAGAATCCCTTACCGTTCAATCCATCACTGAATTCAAGCTCTGTATTGACAAGGTATAAGAAACTTTTAAGATCGGTAACGATCTTGATTCCCTTATCCTCAAAAGCCTGGTCCATTGGTTTTTGTTCGTTGTCAAAATCCATTTTGTAACTCAAGCCGCTGCAACCGCCGCCAACAACACCAACTCTTAAAAAATAAGATGGGTCGTCGCCCAAGCCAGCGTCTTTCATCAAATTGATGACTTTAGCTTTTGCTTTATCGCTTATATATATTGCGTTATCTGTTGCTACCATAAATAATAATTTAGCAATAAAACAATTTAACAATCAAATTGCTGAATTGATAAACTGTTGAATTGTTATTAATGAACTACACTTTCATCAAACTTAATGGCTTCCAAACCGTTTTTAACGCGGTAATCGTTGATGGCTGCTTTAATAGCATCTTCTGCTAAAACTGAACAGTGAATTTTTACCGGAGGAAGATTTAACTCTTCAACAAAATCCATATTGTCTACTGCCAGTGCATCTGTAATGCTTTTGCCTTTCAGCCATTCTGTAGCCAGAGATGAAGAAGCTATAGCAGAACCACAACCAAATGTTTTGAATTTTGCGTCGGTGATCATACCTGTTGCATCATCTACTTCAATTTGCAAACGCATAACGTCGCCACATTCAGGAGCGCCTACTAAGCCGGTTCCTACATTCTTTTTGCTTTTATCCAAAGTCCCAACGTTCTTAGGATTTTGGTAGTGATCGATCACTTTTTCTGAGTATGCCATGATTGTTATTTTTAAATGTTTTAATTATTGTTGATTAATGGTGTGCCCATTCAATTGAATTCAGGTCAATTCCTTCTTTATACATTTCCCAAAGCGGGCTCATTTCTCTTAATTTCAGCACTGTTTCGCTGATCGCTTTTATTGTGTAATCAATTTGCTCTTCTGTTGTAAATCTTCCTAATCCAAAACGCAATGAAGAGTGAGCAAGGTCATCGCCTAAACCCAAAGCTTTCAATACATAACTTGGTTCCAGCGAAGCTGAAGTACAAGCTGATCCAGAGCTTAACGCAATGTTCTTGTTAAAACCCATCAATAAACCTTCACCTTCAACGTGTTTGAAAGAGATATTAGCAACATGTGGTAAACGATGTTCTGTACTACCATTAATATATGCCTCTTCCAATTTCATTAATTCGGTTTCTAATTTATCTCTTAGGATGCTGATACGTTTTGTATCGGCTTCCATATCTAACCTGCACAATTCACATGCCGCACCAAAACCAACGATACCGGGTACATTCAATGTTCCGCTACGCATGCCTCTTTCGTGGCCACCGCCGTCCATTTGTGCTGTAACTTTAACCCTTGGATTTTTACGACGAACATACAAAGCACCAACCCCTTTTGGTCCGTACATTTTATGTGCAGAAAAAGCCATGATATCAATACCATCTTTATTTACATCAACAGGTATTTTACCTACAGCCTGCGTTGCATCTGTAAATAATAAAATGCCGTGTTTACGTGCGATAGCGCTAATTTCTTTGATCGGCATTATTGTACCGATCTCATTGTTAGCATACATGATTGCAATTAATATTGTTGTTGGTTTGATAGCAGCTTCTAAGGCTTTAAGGTCTATCAATCCATCGGGCTGTACTTGTAAATAAGTTACTTCGCCCCCACTTTTTTCAATGTGTTTGCAGGTATCTAAAACAGCTTTATGTTCTGTAGTTGCTGTGATGATATGATTGCCTTTGCTTGCATACATTTCAAACACACCTTTGATACCTAAATTATCACCTTCGGTTGCGCCTGAGGTAAAAATAATTTCCTTAGGATCTGCACCTATTAGTTTTGCAACTTGTTCGCGTGCGTAATCAACTGCTTCTTCTGCTTCCCAACCAAATGAGTGGTTACGGCTTGCTGCATTACCAAAATGCTCCAAAAAATATGGTTTCATCGCTTCAAAAACCCTTGGGTCCATTGGCGTTGTGGCGTTGTTATCTAAATAAATCGGGAACTTCAACATAATCTCTTATAATTTTTTCAGTCTGTGTCTAATAATACAAATTTACTACAAAAGGTTCTTATTTTAGCTATTGATAATGTAGGTTTATGGTCATTTTACGTATTTCGTAACCTAATACCTGTTTAATTTAACCAATCATGCTAAAAACAGAACATATCGGTATCGCTGTTAAGGAACTTGCAATATCTATTCCGTTGTTTGAAAAGCTGCTAAATAGTCAGTGTTACAAGACCGAAATGGTAGATTCCGAACAAGTAAATACCGCTTTTTTTAAAACGGGCAATACCAAGATAGAGCTGCTTGAAAGTGTTACTGATGACGGGATTATAGCCAAATTTATCGAAAAAAAGGGCGAGGGAATTCACCATATTGCCTTTGAAGTGCCGGATATTTTAACTGAAATGAAGCGTTTAAAAAATGAAGGTTTTATTCTTTTAAGTGAAATACCAAAAAAAGGTGCTGACAATAAACTGGTTTGCTTTTTACAGCCCCAAGGTACCAATGGGGTTTTGATAGAATTATGTCAATCCACTCAATAAATCTTATATTTGAACGCTTAACTAAAACTAAACACTATGAGAAAGTCTTTTTCAATCCTTACTTTAATTATTTGTACCGGCATTCTTTTTTGTATGCAGGTAAATTTTAGCTCTTGTGCTAAAGAAACTGTTACTAAAACAGTTACTGACACCGTAACTGTTAATAATACAGACACTGTAACATCTCCAAGAGTATATCCTGTTGAAGGATTATGGACTGGCACATCTACAGACAATGGCTCTTCAACCACATTCCCTTTTAATATAAGTTTTTATGCTGATGGAACCGTGCTTTGCAAAGCCTCTGCAGCAGGCGGCCCTTATTATTCGGATGGAACCTGGGCGTTGGCAGGAAACACAATTACCTGTTACATTACAACTGTAAATTCTGCTACTGTTGAGCAAACACTAACATTCACTTATTCTAGTGCAGGAACATTAACTTCCGGAACATGGGAAGATACATATGGAGCTTCAAACACAGGCGTGTTTTCTACATTTACGCCCGCCAATTAAATTTGTTCAATATAAAATAAAGAGCACCTTATTTGGGGTGCTCTTTATTTTATAATTCATTTATTATATCCGTTACTTTAAACTGGCTCATATCAAAATATTTTTCATCTGCAGTTTTATCAAATTCTGTTAGGTCTCTTTGCAGAACGGGCCTGTTTTTCTTATCATAAAAAACAGCCCGGACCATAAACCCATCACTCAGTTCTTTGTTCTTTGTACCCGCAGGAAGCTTGTATTGATTTAATCTTTCTCCGAACATATAATCGTTACCAAGACTAATCTTTACTTCTGATGATATCCATGCATCCATTGTAGAATAATGTGAATCAGAGGCATAAGTATAAGTGAATTTTTCACAGTTGTAGCCATTTATATTTTGTTTTATCCCAGTATCTACCCAGCTTTTAGTAAAGCTTGTACCACTGCCATCATCCCCATGTCCTATCATTTTTTGCATGTTTACCAGTGGCATTTTCATGGCAGTTCTATCTTTTACATTCACCACATAATTAGCTTTATCTGCATAATTATATATCATCCATGTCTCACCTTTTTTATCACCATCATTGATCACAATGCATTCACCATTTTTCCCAAAGACCATTTTTTGATTTGTGGTCTTTTTTACATCGCCATTTTTCTTTAATTCTTTATCCTGGTAAACGATAGTGGCCTGCACTTTATTGGTAGGGTTTTTATACCGCTTATCATTTTCATACACTTGTTTATGGATAGCATCTCTACCTTTCTGGCGCTGAGGGTCGCCTACACTTTTTTCTACCTGGCTTTGTGGATCATAATATTGAGCTTTGCTAAAAAGCGGATGCAAACTCATCGCTACTAACAATAAAACAAAACAGTATTGATTTTTAAAAGTCTTCATAAAAAATGATTTTGGATTTTTTAAAGATAAAAGATTTGCCTCAATTCTTTCACACCGATCAGATCAAAAAAGGGTTATATTTTTTTTCTTCGCCGATAGTCGTAACTGCGCCATGTCCGCTATAGACCTTCGTTTCATCAGGCAATACTAATAATTTTTTGCTGATGCTGTTTAATAACATTTGATGGTTTCCACCCGGCAGATCCGTTCTGCCAACACTTCTTTGAAATAAAACATCGCCACTGATGATAAAGTTTTGTTTGCGGCAATAAAAAACAATATGACCCGGTGAATGTCCGGGTGTTTCAAAAATCTCTAATTCATCCGTTCCCAAAATGATTTTATCTCCCTCTTTTAGGAAGATCAGTTCGCCGGTATAATTATCAAAAGGCATATTATATTTCAATCCTGATACCGATGCAAATTCCAATACATTTTTTTCTTTTTCATGCAGCTGCAATTTTAGGTTATACGTTTCTGCAATGAATTTATTACCGAATACATGATCCAAATGACTATGTGTATTCAACAACATTTTAGGAACTAACTGTTTTTGCTCGATGAATGTTTTCATCGCATCTTTTTCTTCATCAAAATAGCTGCCGGGGTCTATTATGATACATTCTTTTAATTCATTATAAAGGATATAAGTATTTTCTTGTATAGGACTGAAAATAAACGACTGAATCTGTAACATTTATAAAATATTTAAGCCTTTAAGTGATATTTTTAACATTGGACCGAATAAAGTAATTTTAGAACTAAATAGTTAAACCTCGAATGGTAAAGTTCCGCAGAATATTTTTTATTGCATCATATATTTTATTGATCTTCTCAGCTCACGTTACTTACGCACAGGTAGTTAATACAGTTCAGTTTGGAAGAAACAGGGTGCAATACAAACAATTCAAATGGAAATACTACGAAACAAAAAATTTCGACACCTATTTTAATCAAAGCGGACAAGAACTTGCAAAATTTGTGGCACAGGTTGCTGAAGAAGAATTACCTGAAATAGAAACTTTTACCGAATACAATTTACAACGAAAGGTAAATATTGTTGTCTATAATAAATTTTCAGACCTGCAACAATCAAATATCGGTATCGGACAAGATTGGCAAACAACCGGCGGACTAACCAAATTAGTAAACAATAAGATGGTTGTTTATTTCAATGGCGATCACCAGGATCTACGCAGACAGATCAGGCAGGGTATCGCGGGCATACTAACACAAAATATTTTATTTGGTGATAATATTGGTCAGTTTGCAGGTAACCAAACTTTACTTGATCTGCCACAATGGATGACTGATGGCTACATTGCCTTCGCTGCTGAAAACTGGAGCACAGCTTTAGATGATCAATTAAAAGGACAAATATTAGATGGTGGCTATACAAGATTCAACACGTTCGCCAATGAAAAACCATTATTAGCCGGACATGCATTTTGGTATTATATTCAGGAGAAATATAAAAAGGAAAATGTTACTTACCTGTTTTATTTAGCAAGGATATATAAGAACATGAATAAAGCCTGCAAGCAGGTATGTAAAAAAAAGTTTCAACAGGTGCTAGCGGATTTCATGGTGTATGAAAATGATAAGTATGAAAATGATAACAGTAAAAGAAAGCCAATCCCCAAAGGAAATAATGTGGCCACTTTTGATATTAAGAAAAGAAGGGATTACTATCGCATCAATGTAAATCCAAATAAAAAAGATAACTCTTATGCATATATAGAATACAACAAAGGAATAGTAAAATTAAAACTGAACCAGGATGATGGTGATAATATTACTACCCTATTAAAGTACGGCATACGCAGTTATCAAAATGAAACGAATCCAACCTATCCCTTGATGGCATGGGATCCAAAAGGCACAAGGCTTTCTGTTATTTATACTGAAGAAGGCAGGGTGAAATTATTTGTGTATGATATCATTACCAGGATAAAACCAGTACAGTTAGACCTTACCCAAGATTTTGATCAGGTACAGGATGTAAAATATATGCTTGATAGCAAAACGCTGTTATTAAGTGCAGTAAAAAATGGCCACACAGATATTTTTACAATAGATCTTACAACAGAAAAAGTAACACAAATAACAAATGATGTATACGATGATCTGGATGCAACATTTGTTTCTTTCCCCAATAAAACAGGTATTATTTTTTCAAGCAACAGGCCCAACGCAAATGCAGCAAGTGCCGATACCGTTTTACCAAGTCACAATCGGTACAATATTTTTTTAGTAACCAATTTTGGTGGCAAGCCGGAATTAAATCAGATCACACAATTATCTGATCTAAAGTATGGCAATGCAAGGTATCCCACGCCGTATAATTCTAACCACTTTACATTTATAAGTGATGAGAATGGTATTGGTAATCGTTATGCAGGTTTCTTTACAACTAAAGGTGAAGGGCTTGATACAATGGTATTGATTGGTGATAGCATTTTACGTAATCCTGATTCTCTTAAAATTGACAGTGTATTAAAGCTGTATAAAAAAGATAAGGTTGACTCCGTTGCAATAGAAGCTGTCACGAGTGATTCTGCATTTACGTTTCCCATTTCAAATTATGAGAACAGTGTTTTAGAAACAAGGTCTTCCGGCGATAATAAACAAGTAAGTGAGCTAACACGTGATGGCGATGAAAAACAATTGTACAAATTAAAGATAGATGAACATGCTTTACACGATCGCAATATAATAGCGCCGCCAACACAGTACATGAAAACAATAGTGATGCCGGATAATATTGCACCAGGTGCCATCACTAATCCCGATGCGGCTATTGATACGGCCGGCTTATCAAGTGTGTACAATATTCCTGTAACGACTAAAGACACTACAAAAAAGCAAGAGGATGTTTTTCAAAATGAATTCGCAAATGAAAAACCCGACAACAATATTAATTTAGCAGCGACCACTAATATAGATTCGCTTAGAGGAACTACTGTTCTATCTACTACTAAAGAAGGCACTTTAGCTAAAGCAAATCTTTTCCGTTACAAACCTTCGAAATTTTCGGTTGATTATGGCGCTGCAAGTCTTAGTAATTCACCATTGATTGTTATTCCACAGGTATATCAAGGTGGCCAGGGACCCATACAGTTGGCACCAACAGCAGGACTAATACTTAGTCTTGGTACTATTGAGTTATTGGAAGATCAGACCATATCAGGTTCTATATCACCTGCTATTTTAACTACCGGTGGATCACAGGCATTGCTCACTTATCAAAATGTAAAAAGACGCGTTGATTGGGGACTTACTTATTACAGAAATGTTTTACCCGGCACCAATACTATTGAATTTGACAGCGCTGATATTTTTTCGTTCAATTTAAAAACCATTACAAATTATGTCCAGGCCAATGTTGCTTACCCGTTTGATAATGCAAGAAGGATCGGATTAAATTTTGGGATAAGAAATGATAGAACCACTTATGTAACAGATGCAAATTATTTTCTTCTCCCACTGGATATACCGGATGTAAATCAATCATTTGCAATGACGCACCTCGAGTATGTTTATGATAATACTTTAAACCCTGCACAAAATATCTTTGAAGGCTTACGGTATAAGATCTTCATAGATGCTAATAAAGATATCACGAAAGGAAAAAACTCTACCGGTAATTTTGATTTTGCCTGGGGTTTTGATCTAAGATACTACTACCCTATTTATCGTAATTTTATCTGGGCAGGAAGAGCAGCGGGTAATTTTAGTTGGGGTGATCAAAAAACAGTGTACTATTTAGGCGGTGAAGATGGAGAATTAATGTTAGGTAGCAGCACTAAAAGCGATGGATCTCCACGCTACTTTAATTCTTACAATCAACCTGCTCCTGATCAATCTTATGCTTTTCAAAGTTTGGCTGAAAACCTTCGTGGTTATATTCAGAATGTAGCCAATGGCAATAATGCGCTTGTGCTTAACAGTGAGTTCAGGCTTCCTGTATTTACAACTTTTTTTAACAGGCCGATCAATAATTCCTTTCTGCGTAATTTCCAGGTGATACAGTTTATTGATCTGGGGAATGCATGGAATGGATCTTATGGTGGCCTGTCAAGACCAATCAGCAACTATGGCCAGGTGCCGGTGCAAGTAACAATTAAAACCGGAGGTATTGGACCTTTTGCAGGCGGCTATGGCTTTGGTGCAAGAAGTAATATCCTTGGTTACTTTTTAAAATTTGATATCGGATGGCCGATGGGCACTTTCTTTGGAAGTCCGCCGGTAACTTATTTTAGTTTAGGATTGGATTTCTAAATAAATGATACGCGCATCTTATTATGATCAAAGCAATTCCTTCCGACAAACAATTGGTTGTAAATATTCTTGCAGACAGCTTTAGCCAAAATCAAAGCGTAAATTTTATAATTAAACAAGACAGAAAAAAAGGCGAAAGGATAAAAGCTTTAATGGATTATTCTTTTGATATCTGTTTCCTATTTGGAGAAGTATATTTATCTGACGATAAAAAAGGATGTGCATTGATCCTTTATCCTGATAAGAAAAAAACAACTTTCCGATCGATCTATCTTGATGGTAAACTTGCCATAAAATGCCTGGGTATTAAAAATCTTTTCAAAGCAATGCGAAGAGAAGCTGTTATAAGTAAACAACACCCAAACGAATTAATGTATTACTTATGGTTTATTGGCGTTAGCATTGTGCATCAACATTCGGGTATTGGCAGCAATCTATTACAAGATGTAATGAATGAAGGTAGCAGACAAAAAAGAGCTGTTTATTTAGAGACCTCTACGCTTACAAATATTCCCTGGTACCAACATTTTGGATTTACAGTATACCAGGAGATCGATATGGGATATAAATTATTTTTTCTGACTAAGGCGTTATTATAGCATATCGTCAAGTAACGTAATCATCCTTTTACAACAAATAGTTATTTCTTCTTCAGTAATAATTAATGGCGGTACTATTCTTAAACAGTTGGCTGCAAATAAGAACCAATCGGTAAATACGCCCGCTTCAATTAACGCATCAATTATTTTTTTATTAAGATCGAAGTTGTCAAATTCCACCGCGATCATTAGGCCGCAGCTGCGTACTGCTTTTATTTTTTCATGATGCAATAAAGACAAAAATAGTTTTTCTTTTTCTGCTAATGTAGCTATTAAATTTTCTTCTAATAAAATATTGAATGCCGCAAGGCCTGCTGCACAACAAACGGGGTGTCCACCAAAAGTATTGATATGCCCCAATACCGGATCATGCGTAAGCGTATCCATTATTTTTTTATCGGCAACAAAAGCACCTAATGGCATTCCCCCACCAAGTGCTTTACCTAATAATAAAATATCAGGCACTATATTGAATTGTTCGAATGCAAATAAAGTTCCGTTACGGCCGAAAGCACATTGTATCTCATCTAATACCAATAATGTTCCTGTTTGTGTACATCGTTTGCGCAATGCTGTTAGCCATTCTTTCTTTGGTGTTATTACACCTGCTTCTGCCTGTACCGTTTCTGCAACCACACATGCTGTGCGTTCTGTTATTAATTCCAGGTCCTCCAAAGAATTATAATTAAGTTGCAATGTATCAGGCAACAATGGACGGAAAGCATTGCGCCAATATTCATCGCCCATGATACTTAAGGCTCCTTGTGTACTACCGTGGTAACTGTTCTTGAAGGAAACGATCTGCGTTCTGTTGGTGTACCGCTTGGATAATTTCATGGCACCTTCAGTTGCTTCGCTTCCGGAAGCTGTGTAGAAAACTGAATTTAATG
>JABDBG010000039.1 GCA_013288745.1 Bacteroidota bacterium | reverse complement strand
GTAAAAATGTTGCGATCAATGAAACCAAACATCCGCCGGCATCATTACTTCCTAAGCCAAATAGTTTACCATCTTTTTCAATTGGTGAAAACGGATCTAATGTGTATCCTTTATTAGGCAATACGGTATCATGATGAGAGTTCAATAAAATAGATGGCTTATTAGTATCATAGTGCTTGTTTTTAGCATAGATATTATTTCCTACTCTTGCATAAGCAACACCGTGCTTTTCAAAAAAAGCCGTAATGATCTCAGCCGTATCGTTTTCTTCTTTTGAAAAAGATGGCGTGCTGATCAATTGCTTAAGCAGTCCTACAGCGTTTTGGTACAATTCAGTTTGCATATTATTTTATTAAAGTCCCCTTTGTGTTATCAGTTACGTTTTGGATAAGATCCTTTGCATCTCCGATCAATACTTCTTTTACTCCGCTGTTTATGGCATCGAAAGCATTATCGATCTTTGGTATGATACCATCAAACAATTTTTTATCGTCGGTTAGTTGTTTATATTTTTCTTTAGTGATGAGCGTTATCACCGAGTCATCATCGTTCACATTTTCCAGCACGCCTTTCTTTTCAAAACAATAGATCAATCTTACATCATAGCTTTTTGATAAACTTACTGCTAATGATGACGCGACTGTATCGGCATTGGTATTTAACATTTGCCCATGACTATCATGCGTTAAAGGCGCAATGATCGGCATCATGCCGTTATCTAATAAAATTTGTAAAGTGCTTGCTCCAATCTTTGAAGCTTCTACATCGCCCACAAATCCGTAATCAATATCTTTTACAGGGCGCTTTACCGCAGGAATGATATTAGCATCTGCACCCGTTAAACCGATCGCATTACAATTTAATGATTGCAATTTGGCAACCACTTTCTTATTAACTAATCCGCCATACACCATGGTAACCAAATCGATCGTTGCTTCATCTGTAATTCTTCTCCCATTTACATACTTCGATTCTATACCCAGCTTATCTCCTATTTTCGTTGCTACTTTTCCGCCGCCATGTATCAATATTTTTTTTGCTTTGATAGAGGAAAATATTTGCAGGAAGGATTGCAACGATGCATCATCGTCAATTACATTTCCCCCGATCTTTATGACAAATAATTTTTCCACTACTTTTTTGCTTTTAATATTTCGCTCAATACTGCCTGTGCCGCCCAAACCCTGTTAGAAGCCTGCTGCGTAACAATACTGTTAGCGCTATCTAATACTTCGTCGCTTAACTCTACATTTCTTCTAACCGGTAAGCAATGCATTATTTTAGCATTGTTGGTTGTTGCCAGTTTTTTATTGGTCAACATCCAGGCAGGATCGTTCGTATAAATTCTTCCGTAATCTGTATAAGTGCTCCAGTTCTTTACATATACGTAGTCTGCATCTTTCAATGCTGCATCCTGATCCAATGTAATGGTTGCACCCTTTGTATATTTCTCATCCAATTCATAATCCTTTGGATGAGTGATAACAAAATCGGCTTCGCCCCAGGCATTGATCCATTCTGCAAAAGAGTTTGGAACACACTGAGGTAATGCTTTGATATGTGGTGCCCATGTCAAAACGATCTTAGGCTTTCTTTTTTCTTTGAAAGTTTCTTTTATGGTAATGATATCAGTCAGACTTTGCAATGGATGCAACGTAGCGCTCTCTAAACTCACAATTGGCACGCCTGCATATTGTTTGAATGCCGTCATCACCTGCTCGCTGTAATCATCTTTCTTATTTGTTAAAGACGGAAACGCACGAATGCAAAGGATGTCAAAATAGTTACCTAAAATTGGTGCAGCATCTTTTACGTGTTCAACCGTGTTGCCGCTCATGATCGCGCCATCTTCAAACTCCAAAGCCCATCCATCTTTATCTACATTGAACACGATCGCTTCCATACCCAATTGCTCTGCGGCAACCTGCGTACTTAAACGTGTACGCAGACTAGGGTTCAGAAATAACATGCCAATACGTTTATCGGCACCCAGATTTCTGTCAGCAAAAGGATTGGCCTTATATGCCAACCCTTTTGTTACTAACGAATTGATATCATCAACATCATTTACAGAAATAAAATTTTTCATTATCCTAACTCTGTTTTAAGTGCGTTTAAAAATATATCGGCTTCAACCTTTGTAACATTTAATGCCGGTAGCAATCTTATTACATTTGGTTTTGCTTCACCTGTGAATATCTTATGCTTGAATAATAAATTTTTCTTAACGTCTTTTAATTCTTCAGGCAATTCAATCCCAATCATTAAGCCTCTGCCTCTAACTTCTTTAATTTTCGAAAGCTTTTTTAATTCAATGATCAAATAGTTTCCTACTTCTAAAGCATTTGCCATCAGGTTATCTTTTTCGATAACTTCTAAAACTGCTAACGCTGCTGCACATGCCAAATGGTTACCGCCGAATGTTGTACCTAACATAGAATACTTAGCAACAAACTTTGGTGCAATTGAAATAGCGCCGATCGGAAAACCATTGCCCATTCCTTTTGCCATTGTATAAATATCTGCCTTTACGCCACTGTGATCATGCGAATAAAATAAACCTGTTCTGCCATAACCGCATTGTACTGAGTCTGCGATAAACACTGCATTGTATTGATCACATAGGCTTCTTATCTTTTGCAAGAAAGAATCTTTTGCTTCGATGATACCACCGACTCCTTGTATGCCTTCAATGATCACTGTGCAAATTTCATTGCCATATTGTTTGAAGTAAGCTTCCAAAGCCGCTTCATCATTGAATGCTAAAAAAACTACATTATCCGTTTCGTTCACCGGTGCAACAATACTTTTGTTATCTGTTGCTGCAACAGCCAAAGATGTTCTTCCATGAAATGCTTTTGTAAAGCTGATGATCTTTTTTCTTCCGTTATAAAAAGATGCCAGTTTTAATGCATTCTCATTTGCTTCTGCACCTGAGTTACATAAAAACAATTGGTAATCTTCTTTGCCCGAAACCTTCCCAAGCTTTTCAGCCAGTTCGATCTGCAAAGGAATTTTTATTGAATTAGAATAGAAGCCAACTTTATGTAATTGGTCTTCTAAACGTTTTACATAATGAGGATGTGTGTGTCCGATACTAATAACGGCATGGCCGCCATATAAGTCTAAATATTTTTGAGCCTTGTCATCCCATACATAAGAGCCCGCAGCTTTTACAATGGTGATATCATTTAATGGATATACGTCGAATGGTTTCATTTTAAAAATAGTTTGCTTTTAATTTTAAGCCGGTCGTTTCTTCCAGGCCAAAAATCAGGTTCATATTTTGTACTGCTTGTCCGCTGGCGCCTTTCACTAAATTATCAATAGCAGAATGTATGACTAACCTGTTCCCTATTTTTTCTAATTGAATGATGCACTTGTTCGTATTCACGACCTGCTTCAAAGACAGCGATTCTGTTTGTATTGTTGTGAATGGATGACCGTCATAGTATGCTGTATACAATGCGTTCAATTCATCAAGACTCTTATCACATTTTACTTGCGAGCTGATGAAGATGCCTCGTGTGAAGTCACCGCGCCATGGAACAAAGTATAAACCTCCCTGCTTTGGTGAAGCTGGAAAGCTATTTTGTAATTGGTGCAATGACTGCTGTATTTCATCGTTATGCTGATGCGTTAATGTCTTGTAGCCAGAAATATTATTTTGTCTGTAGCTAAAATGAGATGTCGGTGAAAGCGATTGCCCGGCACCGGTACTTCCCGTGATGCCCGTTGTATTAATATCTTCCGGTAACAATCCGGCTTTTGCCAATGGCAATAAGCCTAATTGTATTGCAGTAGCAAAACAACCTGGATTTGCTACATTGTTAGATTGTTTAATTGTTTCTCTTTGTAATTCCGGAAGTCCGTAGACAAATTTTCTACCGTTTATTTCAGCATCTGCTGCTAACCTGAAATCGTTACCGATATCGATCAGCTTTATTTGAAATGGAATATTGTTTGCTGCAACAAATTTCTTTGCTTCACCATGACCGGCACAAAAGAATATCACATCAACATCGTAGTTATGTTCTGCTGAAAATTTTAGATCTGTTTCGCCGACAAGATCAGTATGTACTTTACTGACAAGATTGTCTGCATTACTTCCGCTCTGCGCAAAAGAAATGCTCGCATTAGGATGGTTCAACAACAAACGTATTAGTTCGCCCCCAGTATATCCTGCAGCGCCAATTATTCCTATTTTAATAGTCATAAGTGATAAGTTTTAAGTTGTAAGTTATGCTCTCACTTTACTGATTAAAGCTATAAGCATTCCTTTCACTTCATTTATTAGAGAAAATAAAATCTCAAATTTATCTGTCGCTAAATAGTTCAAATCTTTTGATAAGATTAAAAAATACTCTGCTTCATTTGCTGACCCTAACGATATATTCAAAAAGTTTGCAAAATCAATATTTGTCTTTTTACCACATCCTTCCGCAATATTAGCAGGAACTGATGAAGATGCTCTACGCAACTGATGTCAAACTGTACATTTCTTCTTTCGGAAATAACCTAGTTACTTCGTAAACTTTCAAAGTAAAAGAATGGGCTTTCTCCCATACTTTTAAGTCTTTCTAATTTTGCATACTTATTACTTTCCTTGACTTTGTGATAGATCGAAGTCTGATTACCAAATATTTTACTAAAGCCTCTTACATCTTCGCCTGTAAAGCCTGTATTCATTTCACCGTATTTACCAAATTTAGCAGACATCAGATCGTGTGCTGATTCAATGCCGATCATTTGAAAACGATAAGGCAATAATTGTACAAACACATCGCCGGTTACGGTTTCCTGGCTGCTTGTAAAATAAGCTTCGATATCGCGCATTACAGGATCAAGTATCTGTCCTTCATGCAACCAGCTGCCATAAAATAATGCCAACTGATCTTTCCAGTTCAATTGCCATTTTGTAAGTACATGTTTTTCTAATGCATGGTGCGCTTTTAAAATAACCATTGGTGCGGCTGCTTCAAAACCTACACGGCCTTTAATACCAATGATCGTATCCCCAACATGTATATCTCTGCCGATGCCATAAGCACCTGCAATCGTTTGTAAATATTGTATAGCTTCTGTCGGATGGCCAAATTTTTTATCGTTGATAGCTATCAATTCTCCTTTTACAAAACTCAATTTAACTTCTTCGCTTCCTGTTTTAGTAACCTGTGTTGGCCATGCTTCTTCCGGAAGAATACCTTTGCTGTTCAATGTTTCTTTACCACCAACACTTGTTCCCCATAAACCTTTATTGATCGAGTACATCGATTTTTCAAAATTCATTTCAACACCTTTGCCTTTCAAATAAGCGATCTCTTCTTCCCTGCTCAATTTCAGATCTCTGATCGGCGTAATAATTTCAATACCAGGAATTAAAATATGAAAGATCATATCAAAACGAACCTGGTCGTTTCCCGCTCCTGTACTTCCGTGTGCTACTGCATCCGCATTTAATTTCTTTGCGTGTTCAGCGATATGTAAAGCCTGGCTTAATCTTTCTGCACTTACGCTTAATGGATAAGTATTATTTTTTAAGCAATTACCAAATATCAAATACTTGATAATATCATCGTAGTAGCTTTTAACAGCATTAACCGATGTATGTGTTTTTACACCAAGTTTGTATGCGTGCGCTTCAATTTGTTTGATCTCTTCTTCAGAAAAACCTCCGGTGTTTACGATAATGCTGTGCACTTCGTATCCTTTATCTTCAAAATGCTTTACACAAAATGTAGTATCTAATCCGCCACTAAATCCTAACACAACTTTCTTGCTCATTGAAAAATGATTTTAGAAATTGAAAAAATATTTTAATATCATCTTGCTCAGACTTCCGCCTCCGCCTTTTTTAAATCTTTTTAAGAAACGGCTCTGTTTTGCTTCCATGAATCTTCCGTAAGCTTCAGAATTTTGTTTGAAGTCTTCTTTTGTTTCTTCAGGAGTTGTATGTTCTTTTGGATCGTACAACATTGCTGTACACATACAATTCTTTCTTTCTTTACTCATCAAGATATCGTAGTTCACACAGCTTTTGCAGCCGGCCCAAAATTCTTCATCATTTGTTAACTCAGAATAAGTAACCGGTTCATAGCCAAGGTCAGAGTTTATTTTCATTACCGCAAGACCTGTAGTCAACCCAAATATTTTTGCATTCGGATATTTTTCTCTCGATAAAGCGAACACCCTATGCTTGATATGTTTGGCAACACCGCTTTTTCTAAAGGCCGGCGCAACGATCAACCCGCTGTTAGCAACGAATTCATCATGGCCCCATGCTTCGATATAACAAAAGCCAACCCACTGATCATCGGTTGTTAATGCTATAACGGCTTTGCCTTCTTCCATCTTTTTTTGGATGTACTCCGGAGAACGTTTGGCAATGCCTGTACCTCTAGCTGCCGCTGAGGCTTCCATTTCGTCTGTAATAGTTTTTGCGAAACGACTGTCGCTTGGGGATGCAACCCGAACTATAATGTTATCTGTTTCCAATTAGCTTAAAATTGAAATAGTTAAATAAATAATGTTGAAAAAAAAGAAAATAAGTAAAACCCGGTTTTGGAGATTTTTTCACTGACAGGGGCATTACAAAAATGCTCGGCCTATCAGCAACCAGGTCGGCGTCGTGGGGAAGTTTTTACAACAGTCCCAATAGCAAATAGCACCCTGCCAGGGTTGAAATTTGTATTAATGATATGGAAGTGTGTGCTGTTCATTTTGCTTTTAATAATAAAGCTCCGCAAAGATATAGATATTTTAAATATAGCAGCTGTTTTTTATCAACTTTTTTTCGACCTAAATACCTGAGCCTTAAATGGAAAAATGCTTTAATTCATCTGCCAATTTTCGATCATTGCTCAATCGTGGCACTTTATTTTGTCCGCCGAGCTTGCCAACGCTTTTCATATAATCGATAAATCCATTTTTTTGCACCACTGATATCTTTAATTTATCTAAGATATTACCGCCAACCAAGTCATCATAATACACATTCTTCTTGCGTAAATTATCATCGATCTTAGCTGCAAAAACGGTTAGATCCGCAGGAGTATTCTCAAACTCAATGAACCATTCATGATAGCTTTTGCCTTTATCGCTACTGATCATTGGTGCTACAGTAAATTCTGTTACATGAATATTTTCTTCAGTTGCAGCTTTTAATAATGCAGCTTCTACTTCTTCACCGATCACGTGTTCGCCAAAGGCCGAGATAAAATGTTTTGTTCTTCCACTAACGATCAAACGATAAGGATTTGTTGAAACGAACTTCACAGTATCGCCAATATTGTATCCCCATAAACCCGCGTTATTAGTGATTATCAGCGCATAGTTCTCTCCTATTTTTACATCCTTTAATGTTAACCTGGTTGGGTTTTCGTTAAAGATCTCTGCAGCAGGAACAAATTCGAAAAATATACCGCTATTGGTATTTAGCAACAATCCCGGCGCTTTCTGACTGTCCTGAAAAGCAAAAAAACCTTCACTTGCCGGGAACATTTCGATACAATCTATTTTTCTGCCAATGCTTTCAAATAATTTGGCCTTGTACGGTTCAAAGTTTACGCCACCTTGTACCATCACACTAAAATTAGGAAACAGCTCTCCTACTTTTTTACCACTTTTTTCAATTAATCTATCGAAATACATCTGCATCCATGGCGGTATGGCGCTGATCAATGTCATGTCTGCATTAATCGTTTCTTCAACAATTTTATCCAGCTTTTCTTCCCATTCTTCAATGCAATTGGTTTCGTAAGATGGCAATTGGTTGCCTCGTAAATATGCTGGTATATGGTGATTAACAATACCGCTTAAACGGCCTGTTGGTACACCGCCTACTCTTCCTAATTCAGGAGAGCCGCTTAGAAAGATCAGTTTACCATCAGCAAATTTTGTGTTGCCTGTTTCTGCCATATAGCACAATAAAGCATTGCGGGCCGTGTTAATATGATTTGGAATAGAATCTTTGGTGATGGGAATATATTTTACACCACTTGTAGTACCACTGGTTTTAGCCAAATAAATTGGCTGACCCTTCCACAATATATTGTGTTTGCCTTCTTTTATTTTTTCGATATAAGGCTTAAAAGCTTCATAGTCGCGGATAGGCACCTGCTTTACAAAATCCTCATGCGTCTTGATCGTATCAAAAGCATGATCCTTCCCGAATTCGGTTTTAGTACCAACTTTTATTAATTCTTCAAAGATAGATTGCTGGTCTTCCACAGCAGTTTCCATTCCCCTTTTGATCTGTTTGTAAATATAATTGGCAAATGGTTTTGCCAGCCAAGATTTTATAGCCATCGTGATAATCTAAAAAGCAAATTTACGTGAATATTTATTCATTTATCAGTCGCAGTTACAACTCCATTCTGTATCGAGGTCGATACAAGTGACTACTTCAATATCCTTCTCGCCTTTAGGCGCAAAAACAATACGCAAATGTTGGTGTTCCTGTGTAATTCCCTCTAAAGGATACGTTTTGCCTTTAGGGTTATCTTCTATTTTATCATAGTTGATCTTTCCATCAGTTAATATCTCTTTCACTTCTGTTTCGGTAATATGCCTGCAATCCATGCGGCAACGGGCGTGCCTGCTGTAAATTATCTGATCTGGATGACGGTTTATTGGACCATCCTGTACTGCTGAATCGGCCGACGAAATATTGGTCGATGCAGAAGATGGTGTAATATGTATCGCAACAGGATCCGGACCAACGCCTCTCTGGTGCTGTTTTATATATAAAATGGCAAAAGCTGCCGCCAGTAAAATAATAAATGGGATGTATTTTTTAAACATATTGATGGTAATGGGTATGCAAATGTACGATGTTTGATGTACGACGTACCATGTAGAAGAATACCTGCTTTTTATTTAGTTTTTATTATCGGTAAATATTAAAAACTTTATAACATCTTCGTCGTACATCAAACATCGCACATTCTATTATCTTTGCATTGAATGAGTAAAACTGTTGCATTACATACGTTAGGCTGTAAATTAAATTTTTCAGAAACTTCTACCTTATCAAGGCTATTGGAGCAGGATGGATTTATTAAAACAGACTTTGAAGAGATTGCAGACGTATACGTGATCAACACCTGTTCGGTGACAGATAATGCAGATAAAGAATGCCGTTTATTAGTACGCCGCATACAAAAGAAAGCACCCGAAGCAATGGTAGTGATCACAGGTTGCTACGCACAATTAAAACCTGAAGAGATCGCTTCTATTCCCGGCGTAGATCTTGTACTAGGCGCTGCAGAAAAATTCAATATCACACATCACTTAAAAGAAATAACAAAGGGAGATAGCGCAAAGATCTGTAGTTGTGATATTGAAGATATAAACACATTCACTGCCTCTTATTCTATCAACGATCGTACAAGGACTTTTTTAAAAGTACAGGATGGCTGTGATTATACCTGTTCATTTTGTACCATACCTATGGCGCGTGGAAAAAGTCGCAGTGATAGTATCAGTAAGGTGATCGCCAATGTTAAAGAATTATCTGCCAACGGCATAAAAGAAGTTGTTTTAACCGGCATTAATCTCGGTGATTTTGGAAAAGGTTTGACAGGTGGAAAAATTAAAGAAGAAAATTTTTTTGAACTGCTGCAGGAACTGGACACTACAGAAGGCATCGATCGTTACCGCATCTCATCTATCGAACCTAATTTGCTAACAAATGAGATCATTGAATTTGTTAGTAATAGTAAAAGAATAATGCCTCATTTTCATATTCCGCTACAAAGTGGCAGCAATAAGATCCTTGGCTTAATGCGCAGAAGATATAAAAGAGAATTGTATACAGAAAAAGTTGGACTAATAAAAACAGTAATGCCACATTGTGCTATTGGTGTAGATGTGATAGTAGGTTTTCCGGGTGAAACAGAGGAGGATTTTAAAGAGACCTTTGATTTTTTACATGGCCTGGATATTTCTTATTTGCACGTATTTACTTATTCCGAAAGGCCGAATACTTATGCATTGGAACTTAAACCTGTTGTGCCAATTCATGTCAGAAATGAAAGAAATAAATTGTTGCGTAACCTGAGTTATCAAAAAATGCAATACTTTACACAACAACATATCGGGGAGACAAGAAAAGTGTTATTCGAATCGCACAGTAAGAATAATACGATCGAGGGATATACAGATAATTATATAAAAATAACCGCTTCGTATAAAGAAGAGTGGGTAAACAATGTAGTAGAATGGAAAATTTAAACGAAAAGCAATTAAACAAATACCAGGTCACCATTCATTTTAATATGGATGATGATTTCATGAGCGTTGTGCCCGCGCACCGCATTTATATAAACGATCTTATCACCAAAGGAATTATTGATTATTATTCGGTAAGCATGGAAACACAGCGTTGCTGGATAACGATCAATGCACTGGATAAAAAAGAAGTAACAGAATATTTAGAACAATCTCCATTATTCAAATACTGGAGTATTGAAATAGATGAATTGTTTGTGTATGACGGACAAACTTACCGTCTGCCTGCTGTGCAATTAAACTAACTACTAATAGTATTTCTTCCCTTTGAACCAACGATCTATATAAGAAAATACAAGGTTGATATTTAGATAATTTTCACTGAGAACTGCTGTATTTGCCGAACCCCGTCTGCCGGCTTCTAGTGCGATATAATAACCTAAAGGACTACGTTTTGCATTTCTACCATAGCCAAGTGTAACGCCAAAATCAGTCAGCTGTTGGCCCGACACCTGCAAATAAGTATTACCTGCATAAGCACCTAATTGGAAAAATGATTTTTCATATTCCACCCCATAGTAATTCTTTACCTTATTGTCTTTTTGATAGCCAAAAGAAAGTTTATTGCTATTTGTTAATGCATAATTAGCACCCCCGACCGGTTGAAATGCATTTCCTCTTATATCACTCCAGTTCTGTTGTTGCGCATTAACGGTAAAAGTATATTTATCATTTTTAATGAATGCGATACCCACACTAAGCAAAGCCGGTATTGTAAACCGATCGTTTGTAGTAGGATCATTTTTTAAGGTATCCAATAAAGTATTATCAGTAACTGTAACATCATAAGCAGCATGCAGTGTTGTCTGCGGAGAATAAGTTATGCCGTAGGTTGACATCCAGCTATGGCTTAACCTTTTTTTAGTTTGTAAACTAAAATTAAAATAAGCGCCGCTGAGATAAATATTATCAGTAGTAACCAAGCCACTTAACACATCTGAACTCAAAAGGGTTTCTGATTGCTTAAGTGAACCAAATAAAATAGAAGAATTAATTCCTACAGAAGTATTTTTAGTGATCTGGTAACCATTGCCCCAATAAAACTGGTTAACACCCCCTGAGCCATGGTATTCAGCCGAAAGCACATTTGAATTACTTCCTTCAATCAATTTACTAGCTGTATAATCATAATTAGCAGTACTATAGGGTTGTAATCCGACACTGCTACCCCATTTACTTGTAATTTTTGTTGCCACGGCTAATTTACGAAACGCAACATCAAACGTTGGACTAGGAGCAGGATTATTGGGATTTATTGTTGATAATCCACCTCCGCTATAATCATCTATACTTGATCTTAATGCCATTTCAAATGAGAAAATATGGTTTCCCAATTTTGGTAATGATGCCACGTTGCTATTATTGATATATCTGGTATCAGATAGTGCCAGGCTAGCATTTGCCATACCCGTATAACGGTCAAAATCACTGTTCTCAATATTTCCTATTCCTATTATCGAATAAGGAGAACTATTGTTTTGCGCCTTTACTATAAAGGGCAATACCATTAAAAAAAACATTCCGGCAAAAATGCCTCTCCTTGCAATCATGTAATGCCTAATTTTATTGAACTGCTGCATAATAAATTTGTACCTCTGTCGCGTAATTTTGAGTCTGTCTTATATCCCCCACCACTATGCGGTTAAGAATATCCGTTTGATTAGGCGGTAATAATAACAAACCAAAACCATAAATATTATTCAGATCCGGAATCGTTATTTGATTTTGTAAATAACCTGTTATATCATAAGTATATCCTGTTCCTGTTCCATTTAAATAATCGTAAAAAAGATTGCCTGTTTGTCCGCCCGGTATATCATTTCCAATAACATTAGTTATATCCGTTTGAGCCAATGTTAATTGAGCAGGTAACTGATAAAATGGAACAAAACTATTTTTAACAGGCTTAACCAATAGTTGAGCCTTTACGATCTTAACGAAATTCTTTAATACCAAAAGATTTTGGAGATAAGGAAAGGTAATTTTAACCATTGACCCGGTTATATATTGGTCATATCCTGCATTACCCGTAGCAGATGACGGTAATACTCTATTGGTAGAACTCAACGCTGCTATTGCGGTACCGGTACGGTTTACACTAATATTATTAAATTCATTTAGTGGATTAATAAAACTAAAAGAAAGATAAGTATAATTACCGCCACCGGGGGTGTGGTAATGTAATCTCATTTGCACTGTATCATTAAAAGAACCTACTAAACTATTACTGCTGCTACCTGATATAGCCAAGCCTTTAAAATAATTCAGGAAAGCAGGATTAGTTTGAATTTCAGCTGCTCCCGAAATAAGTTTATCAAACAGGTCCTTACCTGTTGAGTCTCCATTTAATGTAACTGCTAACGTATCTATTACTCCCGGTCTTATATTAGGTAATGTGGTACTGCCTAATACAGCTGTTGCAGGATTATAACTAAAAGAATCTTTGTTATAAAAAAAAGATTGGTTCGGAAATAAGGTTATAGGAGCCGCTAACTGGTTTACAGTTATAGTATATGGCTTTGTAGTATCTCCGTAATAATATTTTTTATTAAACTTTAATATGATCTCTGTTGAATCATATACTGATCCTACAGGAATGCTACCAGAAGCTGGTAAGCCTAATTGTAAAAAAGACCTGGAAGATACAGCTCCGAATAATGGATCAACATAATTACCTATGAGTAAAGCGGCTGGTGCAGATGTGATAAAAGAATCGACGTAAACAGTTGATATTTGAGTGCTTAGGGTATCTGTAAATACTAAAGTAGTAGGCGTATTTGCAATAAAATCATTGCCAATATTAATGGTTGCTTTTTGGCAAGAACTAATTGATATGGAAAGTAAATAGCTTAAAAATATCGTTAATGGCAGGTATAAATTTCTCTTTCGCATTAATATCATATTGGTAATATGCCTTTTATTAGCCCGCAATATTATTTCTTACAGCTAGTTTTGTATTGTTAATATGTACCAACAACTAATTTATATATATAAAACGCCATTATTAACATACAAAACTTAATTCGTGTTTTTTTATGCTGCTCTTGAGTTGGAATGTTTTAAATATAATTAGTATATTAAAAATGGCAGTTCGTATATGAAAAATGGCTTTAAATACTTTTTAACGATTTAGCAGAGAACTTACACAATACTTTCGAAAAAAAATTAGTGTATGTACAAAGTAAGAGTCTTTTCTTTTGTAGGTTTATTAGGAATTATATTAATGGCTTCATCCTGCCATAAAACAAATGCTAACCCGTCAATAGGTAACTGGGTTAGACGTGAGGATTTGGGCGGTAACAGCCGTAGCGAAGCCGCAGCGTTTGTTGTGGGAACTTCTGCTTATGTTACAACAGGGTTAGATTTTACCGGATTTACTATACCGGGTGCTCAGGATAGCTTAGGCAGGTATTTTGATCTTTGGCAATTTACTCCTGATGCGTCAACGGATGCTAATAAACCAGGGAACTGGATGGGGTCAGGCGGAGCATCTACTCAACTAGACAGTTTCCCGGGTGTTCCAAGAAACTCAGCGGTAGCATTTACTATTGCAGACACTGGTTATGTAGGAACAGGATACGATGGTTCAAATAATCTAAATGACTTTTACGGTTACTGCGCTACTACCAATACGTGGACAAAAGAACCAAGCTTTATAGGAAGTCCGAGATATGATGCTGTAGGTTTTACCCTTAATGGCAAAGGATACGTAACAACCGGATACGACGGAAGCTATAAAAGTGATTGTTACCAATATACTCCTGCAACAGGTACATGGGTAGAAGTGAATGCATTCCCTGGTACAAAATGCTCCCAGGCTGTAGCTTTTGTTTCTCACGATACAACTGCTTATATCTGTACAGGCTCTAACAATGGTAATACAAGCATTTGTAATCAATTATGGGCTTTAGAAGTTGTTCCTGTATCAGCTGCTACTCCTAATGGGATTACCTGGACAGAAAAAAGGCATATCAGCAATTTCGATACGCAAAGTTTTGATGATCTGTATGCAATGATCAGACAAAATGCTGTTGCCTTTGTAATGGGTGATTTCGCTTATTTAACAACAGGTAACAACGGCGCTGAAAGAGTTGACACCTGGGAGTATGATATTAAAAATGACCTTTGGTACCAGGAAACTTCTTATGAAGGAACTGCAAGAGAAGGTGCTGTTGCATTCACAATTAATATGAATGGTGTAGACAGAGGCTTTGTAGGAACTGGCAGAAACGGAGCCGGACCAACAGGACAATTTTCTGATTTCTGGGAATGGTTCCCATTACAAGCTTACAATGCACTTGACTAAGATTAGATCGATTATAGCTATTTTGTTTTGTACTTGTAGTGTAGTTATACTGCTATTGTGTAGTTGTCATGATAATAACGATAAAACTATTTCAGCCGTTAACGGAGATATGTTGCAGATCGTTGATAGCACGTTCAAGTCAGGTACAGGCTGGGGATACAAAGTATATGTTGGCGGTGATATTTATATCAACCAACCTTTTATACCGGGTGTGCCGGGTAAACAATACTTTGTAACCGAAGATGATGCGCAAAAAGTAGCAACATTAGTTGTTCAGAAAATAATGCAACATCATTTACCACCAACAGTGACCGGAAACGAATTAAGGCAATTGAAAATTATTAAATAAATAAAAAGGAGTTACTAAAAAAGTAACTCCTTTTTTTATGAAGATTGTTGGATGATAGTAAACAGCTGGTCCCGGTAACTCTCTCCTATCGGAAGATCCTTTTTACCAATGGTGATCTCGTTTTTACTCACCATATCGATATTATTTATTGATACCACAAAAGAACGATGCACCCGGATAAACTGATCTGACGGTAACTTACTCACAAAAGTTTTTAAATTCTGTAAAGTGATAATAGGCTTTTCGCGATTGATAATATGTACCTGCGTGTAATCTTTCATCCCTTCACAAAACAGGATCTCATTAAATTGTATTTTATAGAATTTGTAGGCCGATTTAATAAAGACAAAATCATTTTGTGCAGCCGAATGTTTTTTTGTTTCGACTCTCAGATAATTGTTGATGCGCGATACTAATTGCAAAAGCATATCAAGCGAAACAGGCTTAGGCATAAAGCTAAACACATTATAAGGCAATTCTGTATTGGTTATTTCGCCTTCGGCAGATAATAGTACGATCAATGCTTTTACATCCTTCTGTGCCAAAAATTTCTCTATATCGGTACTTACTGCAGTGGCATCACAAAAAATAATATCAGGGGTAAATTCCTGTAAAAAATACTGCGCTTCTTTTTTTGTATTGACAGGTTTGCCTATAACAGTCAGCGATGATAATGTGGCTGCATAATCAAAAAGTGTTTGTAAAGATTTTTCTTCTTTACCGATAAAAAGGCATTTTAATTTTACCATAATAAATTGCAGATTGATGATTTATGATTGTTGATTTTTAATATCCGACATCATCAATCAGATATCAGAAACTCTGTCTTTCAAAGATAAATTGTTAGTGCATAACCTACAAAAGCAAAACGCATACCTTTTACAGTATGCGTTTTGCTTTAATATTATTGAATCAATTAAGCGATTTCAACTTCAGCACCAGCTTCAGTTAATTTAGCTTTTAATTCTTCTGAAGTAGCTTTATCAACACCTTCTTTAACTGGTTTTGGAGCGCCATCAACTAGATCTTTAGCTTCTTTCAAACCTAAGCCAGTTAATTCTTTAACGATCTTAACAACCGCTAATTTATTAGCACCACCACTTTTCAAGATAACATTGAATGATGTTTTCTCTTCAGCTACTGCTGCTGCACCGCCACCAGCACTTACTACAACTGCAGCTGCAGCTGGTTCGATACCGTATTCTGATTTTAAGAATTCTGCTAATTCTTGTACTTCTTTTACTGTTAAGCCTACTAATTTTTCAGCTAATTGTTTTACGTCTGCCATAATGTTTACATTTTTTCCGCCTTCATAGTTATTAACTCCGGCGGAGGTTATTAAAAAAATTGTTTCTATTATATAAGTACTGGATGCCTTACGGTTACCGGTAGATTATTAAATTATTCTGCCGCTGGTGTTTCGTCAGCAGCCGGTGTAGCTTCTGCTGTTGGAGCAGCTGGAGCTTCAGCAACCGGAGCCGCTTCTACTTTTGCTTCTGCAGCCGGTGCAGCTTCTGCTGCAGCACTTGCTTCAGGAGCTTTTCCCGCATCTTTGTTTTGTAATGCACCCAATACACGTTGGATTGGAGATTGTAACAATCCGATCACTTCACCGATCAATTCATTCTTAGTCTTGATCTGAGTTAATGCAACCAGTTTGTCGTTACCTACAAATACATCACCATTAATGAAAGCTGCTTTTAACACAGGTCTTTCGTTATTGTTTTCTCTGCGGAAACTGCTAATAATAACAGCCGGATCTTTTGGATTTTCGCTGAACAATACTGCCGTTACTTTGTTTAAAGATTCATATACACCTGAATATTTTTCAGCATCGATACTTTCTAATGCTTTCTTGATCAAAGTGTTTTTTGCCACCTTCATTTCTACTTGCTTGTCAAAGCAATGGCCACGTAACTTACTAACCTGAGCAACTGTCAAGCTTTCTGTATCAGTGATGTAGAAATTATTATACTGAGAGAATTTGCCTTTCAGCACTTCTATCACGTCGTTTTTTTCCTGTTTAGTCATAACAATATTTTTTAGTCCTTCCCTCATTTAAGAGATAAGGAAGTTTTTAGTTTTGTACCGTTTTAGTGTCAATCAAAATACCAGGACTCATAGAGCTGGCCATGCTTACACCTTTAAGGTATGTTCCTTTTGAAGAAGATGGTTTTAATTTAATGATAGCATTAATTAATTCCTGGCTGTTTTCTGCTATTTTATCAGGAGCAAAACTTACGCGACCAATAGAAGCGTGAATGATACCCACTTTATCAACTTTAAACGCGATTTTACCACCTTTAACTTCATTAACCGCTGCAGCAACATCATTAGTAACCGTACCGGTTTTAGGGTTTGGCATTAAGTTACGAGGACCTAATACTTTACCTAGTTTACCGATCTTAGGCATTACAGAAGGTGTAGCGATAATTACATCGATAGCTGTCCAGCCTCCTTCGATCTTAGTGATAAATTCATCTAAACCAACGAAATCAGCACCGGCAGCTTTTGCAGCTTCCTCTTTATCAGGAGTACAAAGAACCAATACAGTTTTAGTTTTACCAGTACCATGAGGTAATGAAACCGTACCACGGATAGCCTGATCAGCTTTCTTAGGATCTACTCCTAATTTGATATGTAAATCAACAGAACTATCAAATTTTGTTGTGTTTATTTCTTTAACTAAAGTTGACGCATCTTTCAAAGAATATGCTTTATTAATATCAACCTTAGCGTTTGCTAATTTTCTTTTTTTAGTAATCATTTTCTAAAATTTTTGTGGTTGATAATTAATTTGCGGTTGGTGCTTGTCCTTCAACAGTTAAACCGATGCTACGTGCAGTACCAGCTACCATTTTCATAGCGCTAGTTAACGTGAACGCGTTTAAGTCAGGCATTTTATCCTTAGCGATCTCTTCGATCTGTGCCCAGGTTACTTTACCAACTTTTACACGGTTAGACTCTTTACTACCAGATGTGATCTTAGCAGCATCCATTAACTGTACAGCTGCCGGAGGAGTTTTGATGATGAATTCGAAAGACTTATCAGCAAATACTGTGATAAGAACGGGAAGAACTTTCCCTTGTTTATCCTGGGTCCTAGCATTGAATTGCTTACAGAACTCCATGATGTTGATACCTTTAGAACCTAAAGCAGGTCCGATTGGTGGTGCTGGATTGGCTTGTCCTCCTTTACATTGGAGCTTGACATAGGCCGTGATCTCTTTTGCCATGTTTTACGTTTTTTGGTGATAGCGTTCCGGCAATGACCGAAACTCCCAAGTCAATAATTTCTTACTAAGAACTCTTTTTGGGAGCGCAAAGGTAAGGAAAGTTTTGAATAATTACTAGTTTTTTGCGATTATTTTAGGAAAATTTTCAACCCTGACAAAGGTTTCAGCTTGTTAATTGCTGAATTGTTTGATTGTTTAATTATTTAAAGCCTAATATCAATTTACGCAACAATTAAACAGTCGATTTTCTAAGGTACTTCGTCAATATTACGATCGTATCACCTTCAATCTTTCCTTCAACTTGCTCCGCATTGTCTTCGACCAGCTTAATTTTACGGACGATCGTACCTTTTGGCGCTATAAAATTGGCTCCTTTTACATTTAGGTTCTGTGTTAACACAACAGAATCACCGGTGGCTAAAACGACCCCAAAAGCATCTTTATGAATAACTCTTGCTGCTTCGATATCATCTTCTGCATTTGCCCAGTTAATAACAGCTTCATCCAATTGAACAGATTCAACGGTTTCTGAGGCCCATTCTTCTGCTGAAAGCTTAAATAGTATTTTATAAGATAATGCCTGCACGGAAGGAATTTCATTCCAGATACTGCCGGTAAGAAAACGCCAGTAATTCGTATCGTTAAAATCCGACTGGGTGATCTTCCCATAACAATTGCTACACAAGGCAACAAGGTTATCTATTGAATCATCTTTTTTAGGCGGAACTACATACCCATGCAAGTTGGTATCCGGTTCACTGCATAATTCGCAAGCATGGCTGCTTCTGTTTTGTAAGGCTGAATTTATAGACATGGCGCGAAAGTACACAATAGAAAAAACAAAATCCAAAAAACAAAATCCAAAACTGTACCAATAAAAAAAGCCATCCAAAAAGGACAGCTTTTAAATATTTAGTAGAAAAATATTAAACTAGTTTTTCAACCTGCATATAGTTCAACTCAACCGGAGTAGCTCTACCGAAGATCTTAACCTGTACTTTCAATTTCTTCTTTTCATCATTCACTTCTTCAATAACACCGTTAAAGTCGTTGAATGGCCCGTCAATGATCTTGATCGTTTCACCGATGATGAATGGCTCGCTCATGGTCATTCCGCCGCCTTCGCCCATTTCATCTACCTTGCCTAACATTTTGTTTACTTCAGATCTGCGTAGAGAAATGATATTCCCTTTACTGCCTTTACCATCCGTTAAAAAGTGCATTACGTTACTGATATTACTGATATGTTGAACCATATCATCATTCAGTTTATTGTCAGATACTTCGATCATCACATAACCCGGATAGAAGTTTCTTTCTCTCATCACTTTTTTCCCATTCACTACTTTATACACTTTCTCAACAGGTAAAAATATCTGTTTGATGATCTCAGACCATCCGTTACGGATAATGTCCTTATCAAGGTATTCTTTAATTTTACGCTCCTTGCCACTTACAACGCGGAGTACGTACCATTTGCTTTCTTTTTCTTGTACTATGATGTCTTCCATTATCCTTTTGTTGCAAATAAAGAGTAAATAAATTTCAATGACCCGTTAGCTACAAAATCCATTATCCAAACGATAAAGGTAATGACAGCTGTTGCGCCTAGAACGATCATTGTAGATTGTTGTAACTCATCCCAGTTTGGCCAGGTTACTTTCTCTACAAGCTCTGTGTAAGAGTCTTTGATGTATGCTGTTAGTTTGTTCATTTTTTTGATTTGATGATTTGAAGATTTGGTAATTTGATGATGTGAAGCGTTGTTATCGCCACATCACCAAATCATCATATTATCAAATCGATTTGGCACGGGAACTAGGATTCGAACCAAGATCAAAGGTTTTGGAGACCCGTATGCTACCGTTGCACCATTCCCGTAGAAAAGCAAAAGCTATTCCGGTTGATTGGAACAGCTTTTGTAATCTTATTTTGCAAATATAATAAAACAATTTGCATGTCTTTCGACTAAAAGCTAAAAAAGCCTAAACTTTTTTGCTTATTTAACTATTTCTGTAACCTGACCAGCACCTACAGTACGGCCACCTTCACGAATCGCGAATTTCAAACCTTTTTCCATTGCGATCGGTTGGATCAACACAACATTCAATGAAGTGTTATCACCAGGCATAACCATTTCAGTACCAGCGTTCAAAGTCACTTCTCCAGTTACATCCGTAGTACGGAAGTAGAACTGAGGGCGATATTTGTTGAAGAATGGAGTATGACGTCCGCCTTCTTCTTTGCTTAATACGTAAACTTCACCTTTAAAAGCAGTGTGCGGAGTGATAGAACCCGGTTTGCAAAGAACCATACCACGACGGATCTGAGTTTTTTCAATACCACGTAACAAAAGACCTGCGTTATCACCAGCTTCACCTTCGTCAAGTAATTTCTTAAACATTTCAACACCTGTACAAGTCGAAGTCAATGGTTTTTCCATTAAACCTACGATCTCAACACCTTCACCAACTTTAATACGACCTCTTTCGATACGGCCAGTTGCTACTGTTCCACGACCAGTGATAGAGAATACATCCTCAACACTCATCAAGAAAGGTAAATCAACTAATCTTGGAGGTAATGGAATGTAGCTATCAACAGCATCCATTAATTCGTCGATCTTAGCGATCCATTTTGCATCACCAGAAAGAGCTCCGGTTGCAGAACCTTGGATAATAGGTGTTTTATCTCCGTCGAAACCGTAAGAAGTTAACAACTCACGAATTTCCATTTCAACTAATTCTAATAATTCAGGATCATCTACCAAATCAACTTTGTTCATGAAAACAACGATTTGAGGTACACCTACCTGACGAGCCAATAGGATATGCTCTTTAGTTTGTGGCATTGGACCATCGGTCGCAGCAACAACTAAGATAGCACCATCCATTTGAGCAGCACCAGTGATCATGTTTTTCACATAATCGGCGTGACCCGGACAATCAACGTGAGCATAGTGACGGCTAGCCGTAGCATACTCAACGTGCGCTGTATTGATCGTAATACCCCTTTCTTTTTCTTCAGGAGCACCATCGATATCATCGTAATTTTTTTTCTCCGCTAAACCTTTTTTAGACAAAACATCGGTTATAGCGGCTGTAAGTGTTGTTTTACCATGATCCACGTGACCGATAGTACCAACGTTAAGATGGGGCTTATCCCTCTTGAATGATTCTTTTGCCATTGTTTAATTTTTAATATTTGTTTTGAAATTGGTTCTCATTTATAGTCTGTAACCATTGACTGTTATTCTTTTGTACTCAGCTTCAAATTACTATTCAGCATTTGTTGCGTCGCACATTTGTACTGTATTAATTCTATTCAACTCCCTTTTATCGTTACCTCCTTAGTCTTTTAAAAAGAATTAAAGAGCCATCAATGAGAATCGAACTCATGACCCCTTCCCTACCAAGGAAGTGCTCTACCCCTGAGCTACGACGGCTAAAAGAACTATCTGCTATCGCAGGTAAAACTGAGCGGAAGACCGGGCTCGAACCGGCCACCTGAAGCTTGGAAGGCTACCGCTCTACCAAATGAGCTACTTCCGCTAGTAATGATCAAAAAAAAAGAACTATCTGTGGGCAGAGTAGGGTTCGAACCTACGTACACTCGCGTGAACAGATTTACAGTCTGTCGCCTTTAACCACTCGGCCATCTACCCATTAAGTATAAAATTTTATGTAAACTTTATACTGGTTAAAACTGAGCCGAAGACTGGAGTCGAACCAGCGACCTACTGATTACAAATCAGTTGCTCTACCAACTGAGCTACTTCGGCTTTTTAAAAGAACTTTTCCTATTTGTAAAAACAAGCAAATTTTTATTCCTTATTTTTTAGGAATGCAAATGTAAGTGAATTTGATTAATACAAAAATTTTGGAAATGTTTTTTTTACCCAATAAAAAAATAAATGCACAAAAGCCTCAAGCAGAACCCAAATCCTAATAAAACAAATTTCAAGAAACATAAAAGTAAATCCCAAATTCCATACGGATTGTAATAGAATTTGGGATTTGCCTCATGGTATTTTGATAATTGAACCTTTATATCAGTATCTTTTCTTTTTTTCGTTTTATCTGTGTTATCATTGAGTTTAAGGCTTCATCAAAACTTTGTTCAAATGATTTGGATGATTGCTTTACAAAAAAATGATGCCCGGGAATATTGATCTTAATTTCTGCGATCTTATCTTTTATGGTATGGACGACATTATCTAGTTTCAGGTATACATCTACTGTGGTTATCTTTTCATGAAATTGGTAAATCTTGGAAATTCTTGTCTCAACATAAGATACCAGTTTTGAATCTGCGTCAAAATGTACTGTTTGGATGTTTACGTTCATGGCACTCTAAATTTAATAGTGAAGAATTTTGTGAAAAGAATCGGGTAGATGTGTTACTTCATTTGGTGTTGTTTAGATTGATAAAAGCTGCAATTTCTATTCATTGTAAGTTATCTGTTGCAATTGAAATTTCCAAAAGAAAAAACACAGAGTTTTCCACTGTTTTTCTTCCAATAACCATGCCTTATAACTCAGGCTTTGGGATGCGCCTTTTTATAGACATCTTTTAACTTTTCGATCGTATTGTGGGTATATATCTGCGTGGCAGCCAGACTGCTATGCCCTAACAGTTCTTTAACTGCATTCAGGTCTGCCCCATTGTTCATTAGATGAGTGGCAAAGCTGTGGCGGAGTACGTGCGGACTTTTTTTATCGATCGTAGTAACTTGTGAAAGATATTTTTTCACCGCATTGTAAACATGTTTAGGATCAAGCTGGTGGC
>JABDBG010000038.1 GCA_013288745.1 Bacteroidota bacterium | reverse complement strand
ATGGATCGCGATCATTGATAAATTTCAGCATTGGATCTACGAAAATCCAAAGCATACAGTTGAACAAAGAACTATCACGTGGAATTCGATCTTAGATGAATTTAAAGATGGTATTGTTGATACAACAGGCCTGGAAAAATACCGCGATACATCATGGCAGCGCCAGTTACATTTATTTGAAGTGCCGTTCTATTATATTGAATATGGTATTGCACAATTAGGCGCTATCGGTATGTGGATGCAGTTTAAAAATAACCAGCAGCTGGCTTTAGATAATTATTGTAACGCATTAGCTTTAGGTGGGACAAAAACATTACCGGAGTTATACGAAACTGCAGGATTGAAATTTGATTTTTCTCCCGAAAGAATTAAACTGTTGATGGATTTTGTAAAAGGTGAGATGGAGAAGATATAAACTATCAGGTAACAAGAATGAAAGAGTGTGTTTTGTCTTGCGACTTGCTACTTAGTTCTTGCGACTCTATTTACAATCATCACAAATGCCGTTCACTACCATTTCTGCATGTTTAGGTTTAAAACCCTTGGGTAGTTTTACTGTTGGTACTATTACATCTTCTAAACAAATTGTTTTATTACAATTGTCGCAGATAAAATGTACGTGGTTATCATGGTGATGCCCTGCTTCGCATTGATCTTTGCACAAAGCGTATAAGATGGAATTATCTGTAGTTGGGATATGATGAACAATTCCTTTATCAACAAATGTTTGTAACGTACGGTATACGGTCACCCTGTCGAACGCAGCATCTGTATTTTTTTCAATATCTGCATGTGCCAAGGCTCCATCGCTTTGAAGAAAAAGCTCCAGGATCTTTTTGCGACCGTCAGTGATACTGAGCTGGTTCTTTTTTAATATGGTAAGTATATCATTTTCCATTCCTGCTTAATTGTTTAATAGATAAATTGTTGAATTGTTGCCAAATAAATACTGCCGAAAACAATTGAACAATTTAGCAATAAATCAATTTAATTATTTAGAAAATTTTGCTTCGGCGCCTTTTCTCTCAATAAAGCCTTTGTATCCGTGATCAGTTTTTGGATCTCTTCTTCTTTCAGTCCATCATAAATACCTCTTACGCGCTGTTGCTTATCAACCAAGGCAAATAATTGCGTATGAATAAATTGCTCATTAATATTTAATGCCGTATCGCTTCCGCCCTTATCAATTAAATAACTATGCCTCGCAAGATCGTATAAAGAAGTTTTTGTTCCTGTTAAAAAAAGCCAGTTGTTATTTTGTACAGGCAGTGTAGAATCAGCAGGAGCAATAATATCATAAGACAGATCAATGCGTTGTTCTAATTTACCATTTACCATTTTGTACTCGTACTTTTTTAATACCGGCACAGAATCAACTTCTGGCATACAGGTATGTGATAAGATCATAAAATCTTTCTCATCTTTAAATTCATCAAATACCCTGCGCATGTTTGCATTCATTTTCGGACAAATACCCTGGCAGGTTGTAAAAAAATAATTCGCTACATATACTTTACCTTCAACATCCCTGTTAGATATTGTTTTGCCATTTTGATCAACAAAAGAAAAAGCCTGGATATTATTATTGATTACCGGTAATCCCGATTCAGAAAAATCAATTTGCGTATAAACGAAATAATAAAAAACGCCTAACAACACTAAAAAAAATCCTCCGTATACTAACCACTTTTTCATCCTGTAAATTTTTGCAAAGCTATAATTTTCCTTTCCATTTCTTGTGAAAATAATACAACAGTAAACCAAAGCTTATCAGGAACCACAGATAGAATAAATAGTTCCAGATAGAAGGCCTGTTCTCAAAAAAAGCAAAATTAAAATAAATACCCAGTGTCATATTCACCAATAGCCATACTACGCTCATTGAAATAGTTTGCATGATGCGTACCAAAAACTCCTTAACATCCGGCTCCATTTCTGATTCCATATTCACGCTTTTAATTAGTTTACAAGGTAACAATTACTACTACAATTAGTTAAAATTATTGTAAGGAAACTGATGTTACTGCCCGATAAGTTACCTTTACGGCATGCCCCAGTTCAATTGGAACGATACGAAAAACCTGTTAGGAAAACTTACATTCAAAAAAGCTTTGAATGGGGCAAAAGTGTTCGCAAGTTTTTATGTGAGCCGTATATCCAATAAGCCTGTTCAATGGGGCTATCCAATTTCTATTTCTTTTGAGCCAACTACCAGCTGTAATCTTCGTTGTCCAGAATGTCCGAGTGGCTTGCGTGCATTTACCCGTCCTACAGGAATGTTACAGCAAGATTTTTTTAAAACAACTATTGATGAGATCCATAAAGAATTATTATACCTCATATTTTATTTTCAGGGAGAGCCATTTTTAAATCCTGATTTTTTAGAGATGGTGCAGTATGCTTCTTCAAAAAGTATTTATACAGCCACATCAACCAATGCACATTACCTAACAGATGCAGTAGCTAAACGTACTGTTGAAAGCGGTTTGGATCGATTGATCATTTCCATTGACGGTACAACACAAGAAGTGTATGAACAATACAGGGTAGGAGGGAATTTGGAAAAGGTGTTGCAGGGAGCAAAAAATATTGTGAAATGGAAAAAGGAATTAAATAGTAAAACACCCTTCGTATTTTTTCAATTTCTGGTTGTAAAACCAAACGAACATCAGATAGAAGCTATTAAAAAATTAGCTAAAGAAGTAGGTGTGGATGAAGTGCGTTTTAAAACAGCACAGGTATATGATTATGCAACAGATCCTAATCAATTAATACCAACCATTGATAAATTTAGCAGGTATAAAAAAAATGTGGATGGAAGCTATACGTCAAAAAATAAATTGGTAAATAATTGCTGGAGATTGCAACACGCAAATGTAATTACCTGGGATGGATTAGTTGTGCCTTGCTGCTTCGATAAAGATGCCACTCACCAGCTGGGGAACCTTAAGGACCAGTCTTTTAAGCAGATCTGGAAAAATAGTAATTATACACAATTTAGAAACGACCTTAAAAAAAGCCGCAAGAATATTGATATTTGTGCAAATTGTAGCGAAGGTGCATCCGTATGGAAGGAATAATTATTAACTTTGTTTTTAATACGTAGGACTCTAACCAAATATTACCCTTATGACCGTGAAAAGAAAACCAAAAATTATTACGTACAATAATGAACGCCAAAAAGCTATTGTAAGCATCCTTTGGGCCTATAACTGGGTTATTGACAAGCTGCGCTACATATACGAAGAGGAAGACCTTACCTTACAACAATATAATATATTACGGATTTTAAGAGCAAGTCCGGTTCCATTATCTACCTTACAAATACGCGAGCAGATGTTGGATAAAATGAGTGACACCAGCCGTATTGTGGACAGGTTAGTCATCAAAAAATTAGTGAAAAAAGTGCCTTGCAAAGGAGATAAAAGGCTGGTAGATATTACTATTACAACCAAAGCCGTTAAGGTGATCGATAAGCTGGCTAAAAAAGAAGAACATATGGATGAGATATTAAAATCCTTATCATTAACAGAAGCTAAAACCTTACATAAATTATTGGATAAGATCAGCCATTTTCATCGCTAAGATTTTTCTTAATATATCGTTTTGTAAAATTTTCAGACTAATAAATATTAATCTTTTTCTTTTTTGGACCCAATAGTAATACGCAATTGTTAGGACTTCAATGTAGTACCGGTACCCCCACAAAAATCATGCAAATTTTTATTTTTTTGGCGTTTTTTTCAATTTTGATAAAAATTGTTTGTAATTTACGTGTAATATCGAGTGAATTTTTTTTGAGAAAAAGATCGGTACTTACTAAAAACGTAAAAAACAATGGCACTCAGTCAAGGATTATTCCAGAAACAACTACAGAAATTATCTCCGCAGCAAATTCAGTTAATGAAGTTGTTACAGGTATCCACTGCGCAGTTGGAAGAACGTTTAAAAGAAGAATTGGAAGAAAACCCTGCACTTGAATCCGGAGAAGAAGAAGAAGTGGACGAATTTAAAAATGACGAAACGGATGAGTTTGAAGAAACAAAAGAAGACGAATTTGAATTAGATGGCAGTCAGGATGAATATGAGAATATAGATATCAGCGAATATGTACAAGACGGTGATGACGATATTGCTGATTATAAATTAAGAGATGATAATTATCCCGAAGTAGATGATGGTAAAGTTATTCCCCATAAAGTAGAAACAGGCTTTAATGAACTAATGTTAGAGCAATTAGGACTATTGAATTTGGATGATCACCAGCAAATGGTGGCCGAACAAATTATCGGTAACCTGGATGATGACGGTTATTTGCGCAGAGATATTGGCGCAATAGTGGATGATCTTGCCTTTCGTCAGAATATCAATACTACCGAAGAAGAATTGACTGAGTTAATTGCACAGATACAGCAATTTGAACCTGCAGGTGTTTGCGCCAGAGACCTGCAGGAATGTTTACTGCTTCAGCTAAAAAGAAAAAGCGGCGAAAGTGTTGAAATGGCTATCAAAGTATTGGATAAATATTTTGACGAGTTTACTAAAAAGCATTACGAAAAGATACAACGCGGTTTGAACCTTACTGATGATGAATTGCGTGCTGTCATCAGTCAGATCGTAAAACTAAATCCTAAGCCGGGAGGTAATATCGGCGAAACAGGAAAAGGTGAAGGTTATGTAGTGCCCGATTTCTTTATCGTAAACAATGCGGGAAAATTAGAATTAACATTGAACAGTAAGAACGCGCCGGACCTGCGCATTAGCGAAGGATACCGCGATATGCTAAAAGATTACGATAAGGGTAGTAAGAAAGATAAGCGACAAAAAGAAGCTGTAATTTTTATCAAACAAAAAATTGATGCTGCTAAATGGTTCATCGATGCGATCAAACAAAGACAACATACTTTGCTAAGCACCATGGATGCGATCATGAATTATCAATATGATTTTTTTACTACGGGAGATGAAACGGAATTAAGGCCGATGATATTGAAAGATATAGCGGAAAAAACAAATCTTGATATCAGTACCATTAGTCGTGTTGCTAACAGTAAATTTGTGCAGACAGAATTTGGTACTTATCGTTTAAAATTCTTTTTCAGTGAAAGTTTACAAACAGATAGCGGAGAAGAAGTAAGTACAAGGGAAGTAAAGAAAATACTAAGCGACCTTATAGAAGGTGAAAGCAAAAAAAATCCTTTAAGCGATGAAAGGCTTACTGAATTATTACAGGAAAAAGGCTATAACATTGCAAGGCGCACCGTTGCTAAATACCGCGAACAATTAAATGTGCCTGTAGCAAGATTAAGAAAAGAACTATAATTAATTAATAATTGATAATTAACAATTAATAATTATTGATCAAATAACAATACAACAATTGAACAATACAACAATTGAACACACGCATGAAGAACCAATCATAGTAAGGTTCTTCGCTCATTTATTATCTTATATTTTTCATCCGTTATTCATCCCTTTATACGTTTCGTTGTTTTTACTCTATGTGCACCCATCGTATTTTGCGGGGTACGACCTGTATGATAAATTTTGGTTACCTATACGCGTTGCGTACGCCACTATTTTTCTGCCATTATTCTCTGTGTTTCTTTTATGGAGATTGAAATTTATTGATTCGATGTTTCTTACAACTCAAAAAGACAGGGTTGTCCCTTACATCATCAGCAATATTTATTTTTTCTGGCTGTTCTGGGTTTTTAAAAATGACAGCGGTGTTCCTGCTATTTTAACGGCATTTATATTTGGTGTTTTTATTGTTTCTTCTGCAGCATTGATAGCTAATGTATATTTTAAAATAAGTATGCATGCCATTGCAATGGGAGGGATGGTTGCTTTGTTCCTGATCATCCTGCAACAAAACACGATGCTGATGACGGTGCCTTTATGCATTGCATTGTTAATAGCCGGGTTGGTTTGCACTGCCCGTTTGATCGTTAGCGATCATCAGCCAAGAGATATTTATGCAGGATTATTAATTGGCGCAGCTTGCCAGTTTATCAGCGCTTTTATTTTTTTGTAGCATTTTCTTCAGCATCATCGGCAACTTTTATCTTATCCCATATCGATACAAGCATAGGATGATCAGTAACTATATACTTCGGATGCTCTTTAATAAAATCATCAACATTTTGAATTCTTTCTTTGGTAAGCGGGTGATTACTTAAAAACGACATCGATGTGGGAAGATCCTTTTGTGCTTTTAAAAGGTCCTGCATTAAACGTTTCATTCCTTTAGGATCAATATTATTTTTTACCATCAGCTTTAAACCTTCTCCATCTGCCTGGCGCTCTAAACTTCTGGAATAATTTAACGAATAAATTGAATTGGCATTTTCAATAATGCCTTTTGTAACATCTCCTGCATCATTCAGTATGATCGATAAAGCCAGTGAGGAACTAATGCTTTTGGCGATAGATTTTAAACTGTGCCTATTGTTGATATGCGATGCTTCATGCGATAATAATGCTACAAACTCTTCCTGGCTGTGCATATAAGGCAATATACCCGAATAGACGATGATATGTCCACCGGGCAATTCGAAGGCATTCACCTGGTCATCTTTAAGAACGGTAACCTCTATTGGATATTGATCGCTAAGCGTAATATTACTTACAAATTGATTTGACAGCTTGCTAAGTGCGGTATCAATTGTAGCATCTTTTATAACAGATTGGTATAATTTTTCTCCGAGTGCAGCTTCTTGTTTTTTAGAAATAAATGTAACCACGGCTAATGGTATTGCTTCAGTAAGAATAATATAAATTCCGCATACCAATGCTAACAGGAGAACGACAAGAGCAATTTTATTTTGTTGTAATAATCTATTATACCAGCTAAGCGGTTTGGCACTTTTTAAAGCCTTGTACAGCGTTTCATATAAATTAGTATTGGTTGGTACGGCAATATAAATATCAAATCCTTCTGATAAATAAACGAAGATATTCGTTGGTGAAAGTATATAATGACATTGCGCCAAAGGATAACTCAATGTAGTGTTGGCTAAATTCTCTTCATCTGAAAGAAAGATCTTTTCAATAGAGACCTCGACCCTTACTTTATAAGGGCGCGCGGAAACTCCATTGAAAAAATCTGCTATAGCATTATTCATTAGATCGTAAATCCAAGGTCAAGTAGATCAGCAATATCCTCTCCTGTTGCATCTGTATAATTTTGTTGTGCCTGCTGTAATTCATCGAAAGAATAATTGCCCGAAAGAGAAATATTATTGGCTATAAATTTTAAGGTTCTAACCTGTATCCAGGCAAAACCAATACCTAGAGTAAAAATAAATATCAACATATTCGTAATGAGCAATAAGGCAAATGAACCGCCAGTTACTTTAGAAGCAAAGTCTACTTTTTTATCCCCTTGGGTTAATTCAAGGTTATTAACGTAATATGCGAATAGGTCTTTTTCCCACCAGAAAATATATATTCCCAATGTTATGATTGTAAGAGCAATACCTTTTAAATTTAATAAAAAATATTCAGTGCCATCGCCAGTATAACCAAAAGAAGCATTACCGACTTTAATATTTCCTATTATGTATTTACGAAGCTTGATATGAAACCAAAAAGCGTAAATGCCTACAGTTATAAAGGTTAATAATAATCCCATAATGTATAATACGAACAATTCGGTCCTGTCTCCGGTATATCCGAATCGAATGCCCCTCCAAGTAGTCTTAGCCATTCTGTACTTATAAAATCCATGAATAGCAACAGGGATGATGGCAAGGAACAAAAGGTATACTATCAAAAAAAGAAAAGTATTTTTTGATATCGCTGAATAAATAAAAAGTCCGTAAAGGACGATGATCAATAAAAATGCCTTGATAAATCCCTTGAACATTTCTTTACCTGTTCCGGTAAAAGCAAATGGCTGATCTTCGAATGAAGTATGGCTGTATAAATAGCTTAAGGTTTTTGCCTTGGCCCAGGGATAATATAAACCAAGCGTTAAAATTGAGAAGATAATGTTGACGATCTTTATTTTAAAAAAATCGCCGCCTTTTCCAAAAAAGGAGAGTTGATAATTAGTGGTTTCCATTAGATATTAGTTTAGAGATTAAAAAATGTTTTACTAAAATATAAAAAAATAAGGATATCGGGTTAAGATATCCTTATTATAATAATTTGATAATGAAATTGAGTGGAAGCTAAGCTGCGAATTAAAACTCAGCGCTTTTAGGATATCTTGGAAAAGGAATTACATCCCTGATATTGCCCATACCGGTTACAAATTGTACCAAACGTTCAAAGCCAAGTCCAAAGCCCGCATGCGGACAAGCGCCAAATCTTCTCGTATCTAAATACCAGGAAAGTTCATCAGCTGGCACATGCATTTCTTCCATGCGCTGGATCAGTTTATCATAGCGCTCTTCTCTTTGAGAGCCACCAACAATTTCGCCGATACCTGGTGCTAAAATATCCATCGCTGCTACAGTTTTGCCGTCATCATTCAGGCGCATATAAAACGATTTTATTTCTTTCGGATAGTTGGTAAGGATCACAGGTTTTTTAAAATGCTTTTCTACCAAATAACGTTCGTGTTCACTTTGCAGATCAACGCCCCATCCTTCAATTAAATATTGAAATTTCTTTTTCTTGTTATGATTACTTTCTTTTAAAATCTCTATCGCTTCGGTGTATGTCAATCTTTCAAAATCATTGTCCACCACAAAATTTAATTTGTCGATCAATCCCATTTCACTTCTGTCAATAACAGGTTTTGATTTTTCTTCCTCTTCCAAACGCTGTGCTAAAAATTCAAGGTCTTCTTTATTATGCTCCATCGCATATTTGATCACATATTTGATGAACTCTTCTGCAAGGTTCATATTATCCTCAAGATCATTAAATGCAACTTCCGGTTCTATCATCCAGAACTCGGCCAAATGCCTTGCAGTATTGCTGTTCTCGGCACGGAATGTTGGCCCGAATGTATAAATATCACTAAAAGCCATCGCAGCCAATTCGCCTTCTAATTGCCCGCTTACGGTAAGGTTAGTGCTTCTGCCAAAAAAATCTTCTTTAAAATTGATCGAACCATCGTCATTCTTTGGCGCTTTTCCATCAAGCGGCAGCGTAGTAACACGAAACATTTCACCTGCACCTTCTGCGTCGCTTGCGGTGATGATCGGTGTGTGCAAATACACAAAATCTTTGTTGTTAAAAAACTGGTGCACAGCAAATGCTAAAGTGTGCCTTACGCGAAATATAGCACCGAATGTATTGGTACGAAAACGTAAATGCGCGATCTCTCTTAAAAATTCAAGACTATGTTTTTTAGGTTGCAGAGGAAATTTCTCTGCGTCGCTATCACCCAATATTTCTATCGAAGTAGCCTTTAATTCTACTTTTTGTCCTTTACCCAGAGAAGGGATCACTTCACCAATAGCCTTAATACAAGCGCCTGTTGTCAAGCGTTTTAAAATCGATTCATCAAATTTGCCTAATTCCGCAACCACCTGTAAATTGTTATTGGTGCTGCCGTCATTCAATGCGATGAACTGGTTATTACGAAAAGTACGTACCCATCCCATTACGGTTGCTTCATAGTTGGCTTTATCGCCCGCCAACATTTCTTTTATCTTCACTCTTTTGTTGAACATAATTTGTATTTAAGGACTGCAAATATAGTATATGCTTGATAAGTAGGAGCATCTTGAATTGCACGGCTGTCTGCCCCTTGGTTAGAATAACTACTACAGGCTAAGAAGTCTCAATTATAGTGTTATCAAATTTTTTTTATTTTTTATTAAAAACACCGTAATATTGTAATGCAATCTAAACGATAAGATTCGCCCAATAAGCTCACAACGTGACGTTCTATTGAACTTAATCTAAATTCTCATTACAATTTTCAGACTTTTTAAGCGGATTTTTTGAAAAAATCATTTTCATTTTTCTTATGTACGATATATCACAATTGAACGACATGCTCGTTCCTGAGTTGCAGGATATTGCAGAACAACTTAGCATCCCCGATTATAAAAATTTAGATAAACAAGAACTTGTAGATAAGGTTCTGGATAAACAAGCTACTATGACAGCTATCAATAACGAAGAAGAAGAAAAGCCAAAACGCAAACGGATTATAAAACCTGCGGTAGCGAATACTACAGATGATGCCCCGGTGATACCCGAAAGAGCGGTACCTGAACCAAAAGCTAAAAAAGCGGAGGCCCCAAAAAAGCCTCTTAAAAAAGCGGAAGTGGAAGTTGAAATCCCGGAGGAAGAAGAACTACAGCCGTTAACAGATCAGGATAGCACTATCCCTGCAGCTATTGCTTCGTTATTGCAACAAGAAGATATTCAACAACCGGAAGTACAATACGATGGTTCTGCACAAGCACCGGCAAAACAATTTCAAGCTCGCCAGCAACCAGTTTTCAATATTGAATTTGATGGTATTATTTTAGGTGAGGGTGTATTGGAAATGATGCCTGATGGATATGGCTTTTTAAGAAGCAGTGATTACAATTACCTTTCCTCTCCTGATGATATTTATGTATCTCCCTCTCAAATAAAATTATTCGGATTAAAAACTGGTGATACTGTTTACGGCTCTGTTCGCCCACCAAAGGAGGGTGAAAAATATTTTGCTTTATTAAAAGTAGAAACGATCAATGGTAAATCTCCGGATGAAGTTAGAGATCGGGTACCATTTGATTATTTAACACCTTTGTTCCCTTTCGAAAAATTAAATCTCACTACTAAGGCAGATAATTATAGCACAAGGATCATTGACTTGTTTACACCAATTGGTAAAGGTCAGCGTGGATTGATCGTGGCGCAGCCAAAAACAGGTAAGACAATGTTATTGAAAGAAGTGGCAAATGCGATCGCAGAAAACCATCCTGAATGTTATTTAATGATCGTGTTGGTGGATGAAAGGCCGGAAGAGGTTACAGATATGGAACGTAGTGTAAGAGCAGAAGTTATCGCTTCTACCTTTGACGAACCTGCTGAAAAACATGTAAAAGTTAGTACCATCGCTTTGCAGAAAGCAAAACGTTTGGTTGAATGCGGCCATGATGTGGTGATCTTATTAGATAGTATCACGCGTTTAGCCAGAGCACATAATACGGTGGCACCTTCATCAGGTAAAGTATTATCCGGTGGTGTGGAAGCAAACGCGATGCAAAAACCAAAACAGTTTTTTGGTGCGGCACGTAAGATTGAAAATGGCGGTTCCCTAACTATCTTAGCTACAGCGTTAGTAGATACCGGTAGTAAAATGGATGAAGTTATTTTCGAGGAATTTAAAGGTACCGGTAACATGGAACTACAATTAGACAGAAGATTATCTAACAGAAGAATTTTCCCTGCGATCGATATCGTATCTTCTTCAACTCGTAGAGATGATTTGTTATTAGATAAAGATACTTTCCAAAGAATGTGGATACTACGTAAACACATGGCAGATATGAATCCTGAAGAAGCATTGAATACATTGCTTAAGAATATGAAGGGTACAAAAGATAATGTTGAATTTTTGACCTCTATGAATAGTTAGTATAAATCGGCCTGACTGTAATAATTTTCATGTATGATAAAGCACCTGTTAATTTTTTTTCTGATCGTCTCATTGTTTCCCGCAAAACTTTTAGCACAGCAAAATCAGGATATTACAGGTCTTTGGAAGGGTACAATATATAATGATACCACAAAAAAAACACTGCATTACGAACTGGCGATCAGTGAGGAAAAAGGCGAGTTAATAGCTTACTCCTATACAGAATTTGATTTCGACGGGAAAATAGGCATCGGTGTAAAGAAGGTTAAAATAAAACTGAAGGATGGAAAGGTCTATGTAGAAGACGTAGAATTGATCGATAACAGCTATCCTGTTAATCCTCCAAAAAATATACATCAATATAGTGTACTTACTTTGCAGAACACAGACACTGTTCGTACTTTATCCGGTACCTGGAATACCAATGTCACAAAATTTTATCGCCCCGTGACAGGAACATTGAGTGTTCAACGTAAGAGCGATTATGTTCCAACTTATATCACTGAAAAATTAGATGAAGTAAGAGTGATCAACCAAATAAGGTTTGATGAAGCGCATCATAACAATAATCAAAATGTTGTTGTAGATGCTACGCCGGCAAAACAATCGGTCGATACATCAATAGCTTATCAACAAGCTTTAGCTGAGGCTGCGCAAAAACGAAAAGATGATGCGGCTAAAGCTGCTGAACAAACAGCGGAGCAAAATAAAAAAGACGAAGCAGCAAGAGCAGCACAAAAACAAAAAGACGATCTGGCCAAAGCCAAACAAGACGAAAAGACCGCAGTAGAAAATCAAAAGATTGCAGATCAAAATGCGAAAATTGCCGCCGCAGCTGCTGCTGAAAAAGCAAAAGCCGCTCCTGCACCTGAAACGCCTGCAGCAGCACAAATTGCTACGAGAAAAATGGATAATGATAATATCCAAAAAGTATATTATAAATCTGATAGCCTGGTCATCTCTTTATACGATAATGGTATAGTAGATGGTGATATCGTAAGTGTTGTGATGAATGGGCAAGTGCTTTTCTCCAAGCAGATGCTGACGCTAAAAGCAAACAGCAAAACGATCCATATTACAAAAGATATGCCCGACTCTTTATTGTTGATTTTATATGCAGAGAATCTGGGTAGCATTCCGCCCAATACAGGACTGTTAACTGTTCGCGACGGGCAATCGGTGTATGAAGAATTCTTTAGTGCGGATCTTACTACCAATGCAGGTATCATGCTGATCAGGAAAAAAGAAGAACCCGTTACTTCGCAATAACGTCAATCTTTTTTGCTAAAGTTTTATCTTTTTCTGTTACAATGTCTCCCGCATCATGTGTAGATAGCCATATCTCAACAGTGTTCCAGGTATTCGTCCAGGTCGGATGATGGTCCATTTTTTCAGCAGCTAATGCTACGCTGGTCATAAATCCGAAAGCTTCAGAAAAATCTTTGAAAGTAAATTTCTTATAGAGCTTATTGTTTTCTTCTTTCCACATAATGTTTTTATTGCTGATTGATGATATCTGATTGCTGATTGTATGAAGCAAAAATCCAGCCTAAATCAGATATCAGCGATCAGATATCAGAAATTATTATTCCACCGCTTTATTAAAAAAGTCTATCAACGGTTTCATCGCTTCAAACGCTTTTGTAATTTCTTTGGCCATGTTTTTCTCTTGCAATGAGGCATCGGTAAATGGTGTACTTACAAAAAAGCTTTTCATTTTGAGGTAATGTATCGCCGGGTTATTTTCATCATAACCCTTTGGTGGCCTCGATAACATGTCACTAACTTCCAGCCCTTTCGGAAAATATTTTTTAAATGATTTATTTTCTGTGATCTTTTTAAACTCGTCGAAACTATAATCTATCTCCTGTCTTATTTTAGCAAGGGTAGGGGCCTGGGGCATATAAATTCCTCCCCCGGCAAAGCTTCTGCCAGGTTCAAAATGAAAATAATATCCTGCTTCATCAGCCTTTTTGCCGCCGCTTGAAAAAGACGCGCCCATATTACTTTTATAAGGGCTTTTATCTTTAGAGAATCGAACATCCCGGTTGATCCTGAACATGCAATCCTTCGCTTTTAATTCACCAATAGACACATCAAATTTTGCAATACCTGCAATTAACTGATCAACCAATAAAGTGTAATCTGCTTTTGCCGATTCATAGGATTTTCTATTAGCTTCAAACCAGGGCTTGTTATTATTCTTTTTAAGGGCTTGTAGAAATTTAATGGTGGAGGCTTGTAACATAAATTTGATGGCTAATTTATATTCGAATGTACAAATAAAAAGAGGTATTGAAAAAGATCAACACCTCTTAACTATTTTCAGAAAATATCTTAGGTCAATGAATAATACTATTTTACTTTGCTCCAGTTTTCGCCACTTTTAATTCTGTATAATGTCATTTCGCTGACCTTATACTTAACAGCCAATTGTTTGTAGGTCAATTTTCTTTTAGGATTGTTGATCGTATCCTTAATGGCTTTTACCTGTATGGCATTGAGTTTCAGGCCTTCTGTCTTATTGGCCTGTCTCTTTTTGTAAGCAATTTTTTCAGGGCTTTTTTGTTGATGAGCGCCAACTTCTTCCAATGTGGCCCATTTGAGGTTCTTATAATTATTATCTGCTTTTTTATAATTGAGATGAATAACAAATTTGTATTTAGGAGATGGTTTTTTACAAAAAAGCTTGGCAACTTCTCTGTGCAAATAAATGGTACCATTGCCATTTTCAACATGCAAATTAAGTGTGCGATAACCTGAAGTTAATGAACCACTTAATAATTTACCGTCTTCCGTTATACTTGCGGTATAACTGGCGGCGCGACCTAATGTTGAGACAGCGTATTTTTTACGAAGATTTTTGTAACCACTAAATTGTAGTTGCTTCCAGGTTTCACCTGTAATTTTTTTGATCATAATAGCAGCGATTTAAAATTGATAGTATAGCAATAGAACCAATTTTTATAAGGTAGTAGGACGGGTTAGGCCATAAATATAAAATATTTTTTGCTAAATGGGGAGCATTTTTATGAAATCTTCTTCATTTATGATACTTATAGAGGGGATTTTCTTCGCTTTTTCCAGTTTGCTGCCTGCATCAGCTCCTACAACAAGATAATTGAGTTTGCTACTAACACCACTGGCCACCTTGCCGCCATTCTTTTCAACCATCTCTTCCGCATCACTGCGTTTAAGCTGCACCATTGTTCCGGTGAAGAGAAATGTTTGTCCGGCGAAATTGTCATTTTCAGCCAATTGCTTTTTTTCGTTCTTTAACTGAACCCCTAATTTTTCCAGCTTTTCTAACATATGAATATTGTCTTCAATATGGAAAAAGCGATAAATACTGGCGGCAACTTTTACGCCTACTTCATCAAGCGCCTGTAATTGTTCTTCTGTAAAATTTCTAAAATCTAATAAATGTTCTACCGAATGTACCAGTGTTTTAGCAGTCGTTTCGCCAACATAGCGAATGCCTAAACCAAACAATAAACGGTGCAAAGGCTGCGTTTTAGAATTTTCAATAGCAGCTTTTAAATTATCGATCGATTTTTTTCCGAAACCTTCCAGTTTAGAAATGCTGTCAAAATCCAATTGGTACACTCCCGGAATATCTTTCAGCAAATGCATCTCGTAAAACTTGCGCACATTGGCATCACCAAAGCTTTTAATATCCATCGCATCTTTACTCACAAAATGAATAATACGTTCTACCACCTGTGCTTCGCAATTGATATTGATGCATCGCCAAACGGCTTCGCCTTCGGGCTTAAATAATTCATCATGACAAACGGGGCATTTTTTCGGAAATATAATTTCTTCTTCTTTACCTGTGCGTAATTCTGCCAATGGTTTTACAATGTATGGAATAACATCGCCTGCTCTTTCTACCAGAACAGTATCGCCTATGCGCAGGTCTTTTTCCTTCACTACATCTTCATTAAATAAAGAGATAGAAGAAATAGTAACGCCACCAACAAGTATAGGATCTATTTTTGCAACAGGTGTAATACTACCGGTACGGCCCACTTGAAATTCTACTTTGCGTAGGATGCTTGTTCCTTGTCTTGCTTTAAATTTAAATGCAATGGCCCAGCGCGGATGGTGCGTAGTCTGGCTCAATTTATCCTGTAGCGTAAGCTCATTCACTTTCACTACCATACCATCTATTTCGTATGGCAGGGTATCTCTTTCAGTTTCAAAAGCCAGGCAATGATCAATTACTTTTTGAATGCCTTTGTAAACCTTCTTCTCTTTTTTGGGACTCCTAAAACCAAGGTCCCACAACATGTCCAGCATGGATGAATGTGTTTCGGGTTTTGGATGTTCGCTTTTTGGGTTGTTATCATCCAAAGTATAACTCACATGATACAAGAAAGCTTCGAGGTTACGTTTCGCGACTTCTTTAGGGTCTTTCATTCTCAAGGCGCCCGAAGCAGCATTGCGCGCATTCGCTAAAGGTGGTAAATTTTGTTCAGCTAATCGTTCGTTGTATTTTTTAAAGCTGTTCTTATTCATCAGTACTTCACCCCGTATCTCAATTTGCTGAATGCCGTAAGCAGAAAATTTTGCAGAAAGCGGTACTGATCTTATTTGTCTTATATTATTAGTGATCTCCTCGCCTTCAACACCATCGCCTCTTGTAGCCGCCCGTACTAATTGATCATTTTCATAGATCAATGAAATACTGGCACCATCGAACTTCGGTTCTACACAATATTCAACCTCATCAAGTTTAGATAATTCTTTTGCTTTTCTATCCCAATCCAAAAGATCTTCTGCATTATAACTATTTTCTAAACTCAGCATGGGTACAAGATGCTGCACTGTAACAAATGATGTATTTAAACTACTGCCAACTCTTTGTGTCGGAGAATCTTTTGTAATTAAAGCGGGGTTGTCGCTCTCTAGCTTTTCTAATTGTTTATATAAGCTATCATATTCAAAATCAGAGATCAGCGGATCGTTTTGTATGTAATAACGGTTCTCATGAAAACGCAATACACGTCGTAATTTCTCAATCACTTCGGTGGCCAGCGGTCTGTGGTCGGCGGTCTTCAACAATGAAGTTGTTAAAGACTGTAATTCTTTTATTTGCGTTTGCGTATACATAATAAGGAAACAAAGTTAAAAGGATAACGCTAACTTTTAAGTATATTTGGAAAGAGCTTTTAGTTTATTTTAAATGTTAAAGAACTGCTATTGTCTTTTAGAACGGCAAACCTTTCGGTCCGTAAATTCGTTAATTATAGCATGAAAAATTTATTATTTACGGCATTAATATTGTTAAGTGTATTAAGCGCTTGTAATTTCTCCAATAAAAATAAAACAGACAATATGGATACAGATAAAACAAACAACCCGTATTATTCCAATACAGATACCAATAAAGTTACACCTGACGATGATCAGTTGAAAAAAATATTGCCTGCGGATGTATATAATGTAGCCCGTGAAAAAGGTACAGAAAGGCCGTTTACCGGTAAATACTGGAACAGCAAGGAAGGAGGTACTTATTATTGTGCGGTTTGTGGTAATCCACTATTTAATAGTAATGGAAAATTTGAAAGCAGCTGTGGCTGGCCAAGTTTCTTTGAACCAATATCAAAGAGCAGTATCATTTTTGCACCCGATAATACTTATGGTATGCATCGAACGGAGGTAATGTGTGGCCGTTGCCATTCGCATTTAGGACATGTTTTTGAAGATGGTCCGCCACCAACCCATCTACGCTATTGCATTAACTCGGTGATATTAGATTTTAAAAAAGCGCAGGATGCTGAAGCTAAATTTAAAGATTCTACTAATAAATAACAGTAAATCACGAACTAATTGCATATAAAAAATGGTTCAACCGTAGGTGGTTGGACCATTTTTAATTTATCCCTTTTGAAAATGTAATTTAGCAGGTAAATAGCTACAACATATTGGAGACCACAAATCAAATCTTAAAAAAATATTGGGGGTACGATTCTTTTCGTTCGCTGCAGGAAGATATTATCAATGCAGTGCTGGAAGGAAAAGATACACTCGCATTATTACCAACTGGTGGTGGTAAATCCATTTGTTTCCAGGTGCCCGCGATGGCTAAAGATGGTTTGTGTTTAGTAATCAGTCCACTCATAGCTTTGATGAAGGACCAGGTAGAAAATTTACAAAAACGAGCTATCCCTGCGATCGCTATTTATTCGGGTATGAGTTTTTTTGAAGTGAAGAAAACATTGCAAAATGTTATTCATGGCCATTATAAATTTTTATATGTTTCTCCGGAAAGATTAGAGACCAATTTATTTTTAGAGCATTTGGCTTCAATGGATATTAGTCTTATTGCTGTTGATGAAGCACATTGTATTTCTCAGTGGGGATATGATTTTCGTCCGCCATACACCCGTATCGCTTCTTTGCGTGAACGTTTGCCTGGAGTACCAATATTGGCATTAACAGCATCTGCCACCAAAGAAGTACAGGATGATATTTGTGATAAGCTTGCTTTTAAAAAAGAAGCGAAACGCTTTCAACAATCTTTTGAAAGAGCTAATCTTTCTTATAGCGTTTTTAATGTAGCATCTAAACAAAATAAATTATTAGAGATACTGAACAATGTAAAAGGAAGTGCCATTGTGTATTGTAAAAGCCGCAAGCATACAAAAGATATTGCGGAGCTGCTAACAATGAATGGTATCAGCGCTAATAATTACCATGCAGGGTTAAGTAGCGAAGAAAGAAATAAAAGACAGGAAAGCTGGATCAACAATACAACCACTGTAATTACCTGTACCAATGCATTTGGCATGGGAATAGACAAACCTGATGTTAGAGTAGTGGTACATTATGATGTGCCCGATTGTTTAGAAAATTATTACCAGGAAGCAGGCAGAGCAGGTCGTGATGGCAAAAAATCTTACGCGGTTTTATTATACAGTGATAAAGAGATAGAGGACCTCAAATTGCAAAGTGATATTCGTTTTCCGAAAGAAGCAGAGATAAAAAAAGTGTACACTGCTTTTATGAATTACTTGCAGGTAGCAGCCGGCGGCGGTGAGTGGACGAATTATGATTTTGATATGGCTGAGTTCACATCAGCATTTAAAATAAATATTTTGAATGCTACTTATGCGATCAAAGCATTGGAGCAGGAAGACATTATTAGTTACAACGAAGTTTTCTTTAAGCCATCTACACTAACATTCACAACAACAAGAGAACAGTTGGAAGAATTCGAAAAGCGTTTACCACAATACGAACCATTGATAAAAGGATTATTGCGTTCATATGAAGGTATTTTAGATTTTCCTACAATCATCTACGAATCACGATTAGCAAAATTCATTCGTAAAAAACAGGATGAAGTAACACAGCAATTGATAGAGTTAAAACAACAAGGTATTGTTGACTATGCACCACAGAAAGAAAAACCCCAAATGACATTGCTGCAAAACAGGATGTACAATGATAGTTTTACGATCAACCTGGAAAATTTTTTGAAACGAAAAGATACATTTGAGATAAGGGTAGCCGCGATCGTAAATTATATCGGAGAAACAGTTGTCTGCAGAAGTATGGTTATTGCTAATTACTTCAATGCCCCAATCAGCAAGCGTTGTGGCATTTGCGATAATTGCCTCAAAGAAAAAAATCTCAAACTCAGTAAAGAAGAATTCGACAATATCGCGGAGAACATCTTTAAAAATATAAAAGGAAGATCATTGCCAATAAAAGAGTTACTGACAAATATGAAAGGAATAAGCAAAGATAAATTATGGAAAGTGATCGATTATTTACAATCAGAAAAGGAGGTGGAAGTCTCTAAAGATGGAAGTATCAGTAAATATAATTACCAGTAAAAATAATGTTCAATGTTCAATATTCAATGTTCAATTTTGAAGAGGTTTTTCAGTTGAACATTGAGCATTGAACATTTGTATTAAAATTATTCAGTATCGTACCTATCAACGCGCTCAATACCCGATAAATCCATCAATCGTTTACACAATTCATCCAGTTCATCTTTGTCGTGTACAAATATTTTTAGGTTACCACGGAAGATACCATCGACAGCTTCGATCGTCATCGCAGAAATATTAAATTTCATTTCGCCGCTGATAAGGTTAGTAATTTTATGTATCACGCCCACATCATCCAAACCAATAATTTTCAATCCGGTCAAGAAAGAGATCTCCTTATTTTTTGCCCATTTCGTTTTTACAACCCTGTGCCCGTAATTAGATAATAGCCTTGCAGCATTCGGACAATTCGTACGATGTATCTTCAATCCTTCGCCCGTTGTTACAAAGCCAAATACATCATCACCCGGAATCGGTTTGCAACATGCTGCCAGCGTATACATGATCTTATCACTGCTTTCACCGAAGATGATAAGCTCCGCATCTTTTTTATTGTAGGTTCTTGCCGTAACGTCAGCTGTAACTGTTTCTTCTATTTCCTTAACTGCAGGCTTAGGAAAAAACAAACGATCACCCGATGCGGTAAAATCTTTTAATTCTTTAAGGTCAATTTTTTTAATTGCGATATCATACAATAGATCCAGCGGAGAATTTAATTTATAAAAAGACGCGAGCTCTTCTAAATTATGTTGTGTTATTTTCCCATTGATATGATCCAGCTTTTTCTGAAGAATATGTTTGCCATCTTCGGCTACTTTTCTTTTTTCTTCTTTAAGTGTGTCTTTTATTTTTTGTCTTGCTTTGCTGGTTACAACAAAGTTTAACCATTCCTGGTTGGGCTTTTGCTTAGCGCTCGTAATAATTTCTATCTGATCTCCACTGCGTAGCTTATGCCCGATCGGCACTAATTTATGATTCACTTTTGCACCAATACAACGGCTACCTACAGCGCTATGCACCATAAACGCAAAGTCTAGAGCCGTAGCACCAATGGGCAACATTTTTACATCACCCTTTGGTGTATACACATATATTTCTTCTGCAAGAAAAGATGTTTTGAAATCCTGTAAAAAATCAAGTGAATTACTTTCCTGGTTAGAGATGGCTTCCCTGATCTGTTGAAACCATTTATCAAAACGGCTCTCATCATTTGAACCACCTTCTTTATATTTCCAGTGAGCCGCTAAACCTTTTTCTGCAATTTCATTCATGCGTTTGGTACGTATCTGCACTTCCACCCATTTACCTTGCGGTCCCATAACGGTAGTGTGTAATGCTTCGTAGCCATTGCTTTTAGGATTGCTTAGCCAGTCTCTCAATCTTTCAGGTGAAGGATTGTACTCGTCTGTGATCATGCTGTAAACTTTCCAGCAATCTTCTTTTTCTTTTTCCGCAGGAGAATCTACGATGATACGTATCGCGAAAAGATCATACACTTCTTCAAAAGGAACGCCTTTTTTATTTATTTTATTCGAGATAGAGTGAATGCTTTTTGGTCGTCCTTGTATCTCGAATGTAAATCCAGCTTTTTCTAATTTTTCTTTTAACGGACGGATAAAATCATTGATATAACGCGTGCGTTCCCGCTTGGTATCGTTTAATTTTTTTGCGATAGAGCGATAAGCCTCCGGCTCTAAATACTTCATGGACAGATCTTCCATTTCTGTTTTTATCGCATATAAACCCATTCTGTGTGCGAGCGGTGCGTACACGTATATTGTTTCACTGGCGATCTTTAATTGTTTTTCGCGCTTCATGCTGTCCATCGTGCGCATATTGTGTAAACGATCGGCCAGCTTTATTAATATAACCCTTGGGTCATCCGTAAGCGTTAGTAATATCTTTTTGAAGTTTTCAGCCTGTTGTGTAGTGTTATTATCTATTACATGACTGATCTTAGTTAACCCGTCAATGATCTTTGCTATCTCGATCCCGAATTCACGTTGTATATCTTCCAGGGTAACATCCGTATCTTCAACGGTATCGTGCAGCAATGCACAAATGGTACTACGCACACCAAGACCTATTTCTTCGACGCAGATCTTTGCCACGGCTACCGGATGTAATATATACGGCTCGCCACTTTTACGGCGCATTGTTTTGTGGGCCTCAGCGGCTATCTCAAAAGCGGTTCTTATTAGTTCCTTATCCCCCTGTTTTAGCTTGGGTTTCAACTCTTTCAATAGTCCACGGTACTGCCGGAGAATCTCTTTTTTCTCTTCATCCTCGGTGAGGGTATATTTGATCGTCTTGTCTATTACTGCTTCCATCTGTGTATACGAATTTACTTAAAAAAAAGCGATGTTGGAAATAGTGTTTAATTGTTTTACTTTTTTTACAGAAATGCCTTACTTTTGCCACCCATTTGATAAGTTTCATTATAGCCACTTAACAAATTGACCGGATGTGGCGAAATTGGCAGACGCACTAGACTTAGGATCTAGCGAAGCAATTCATGTAGGTTCGACCCCTATCATCCGGACAAAAAACCCCAAGTCCTCTCCTTTCAGGGGAGGCTTTTTAAAAATGCTAAAAGCTTTGCTGATAGCTAAAAGTTCAATTTATGGCAACAGTTACAAGAGAAAACATCGGTTTATTGAATGATAAATTAACCGTGAAAGTGAGCAAGGACGATTATCTTCCTGTGTTTGAAAAAACTTTGAAGAATTACAGCAAGACTGTAAATATCCCAGGTTTCAGAAAAGGAATGGTTCCTGCAGGCATGATCAAAAAGATGTATGGCCCTTCAATTTTTACAGATGAGATCCTAAAAACAGTAGAAAAAGAATTATACGCTTACTTAGGTAACGAAAAACCTGACATTTTTGCTCAGCCTTTAGCATTGGATGCTGACATCCGTGCAATGGATGTAAATAACCCGGCTGATTACGAATTTGGCTTTGAAATTGGTCTAAAACCAAACTTCGACGTAGCACCTTTAGATAAAGCAAAGCTGGTTAACCATATTGTAAAAGTTACACCGGAAATGGTGCAGGAAGAGATCAGCAAAATGCAGATCAAAGGCACTAAAACAAAATTAGAAGAAGGCGTTGAAGCTACTGAAGCCAATGTTGAAAAAAGAGAATTGAACGAAGAATTTTTTAATGAAGTCTTCCCTGGCGCTGCAATTGCGACAGAAGATGAATTTAGGACTAAATTACGCGAAGAGATACAGAGCCATTGGGATGCACAAAGCAAGAATCAATTGCACGATCAGATTTACCATTACCTAATAGATGAAACAAAGATCCAGTTTCCTGAATCTTTCTTGAAACGCTGGTTACAAAACGGTGGCGAAAAACCTAAAACTGCAGAAGAAGCAGAAGCAGAATTCCCGATTTTCAGCAACCAGTTGAAATGGACATTGATCAGCGATAAATTGATCAAATCAAATAACCTTCAGGTTGATCAGCAAGAACTAAGAGATAACATGAAAAATGAAGTAATGCGTTACTTCGGAAGCATGAGTATCGGTGACGATGTTAGTTGGTTAGATAGCTATATCGACAGAATGATGAAAGATGAAAAACAAGTTGAAAGCAGCTACCATCGCTTATTAACAGAAAAATTGTTTAACTGGGCACAAGAAAATGCTAAATCGACAATTAAAGAAGTTACGCCTGAGGAATTAACTGCAATGCAGCACAATCACCAACATTAATACAATCCCCTAACAATAGTAAAAGAGCCGAAACCTTAAAAGTTTCGGTTTTTTATTTTGCCTGATTGGAATTAGATTCATTAGTCGAATTATTACATCCAGATAATCCCAAAATCTGACGAATCCCAATTCAGACAATATTTTTTCCGACTTTTTGGCGCATTTTTTTTATAGCACAGTATTTGGGTTTACCAATCAACTATATTTGTTACCATAAATTTATATAAGATGAACTTTGGACA
>JABDBG010000037.1 GCA_013288745.1 Bacteroidota bacterium | reverse complement strand
TGGCAAGAAAATAGACCGTTTTATGGGCAATCAAATTGCCAATGGTTTAAAAGCTTGGGCAGAAACTAAGGGTGTTACTCACTACACGCACTGGTTTCAACCACTAACAGAACTTTCTGCAGAAAAACATGATTCATTCTTTACTTTAAAAGGAGATGGAACACCTATCGAAGAATTTGAAGGAAATGCTTTGATCCAACAAGAACCGGATGCGTCTTCTTTTCCAAACGGAGGGTTGAGAGCAACTTTTGAAGCGCGTGGATATACTGCATGGGATCCATCATCTCCTGCATTCATCATGGAAATTGGTACAGGTAAAACTTTATGTATCCCTACAATATTTGTTTCTTATACCGGTGAATCTTTAGATGCAAAAACACCATTAATTAAAGCATTGGTAGCGCTTGATAAAGCAGCTGTTGATGTTTGTCAATATTTTGATAAGAACGTAACAAAAGTAAATTCTTCTTTAGGTTGGGAACAGGAATATTTTGTAATTGATGCGGGTATGGTAAATGCCCGTCCTGATCTAATTATGACAGGTCGTACCGTATTCGGTCATGCTCCTGCAAAAGGTCAGCAATTGGAAGATCATTACTTCGGTGCAATACCGGAAAGAGTATATGCTTTCATGAGAGATTACGAAGAAGAAGCGTACAAATTAGGTATACCTCTACGTACCCGCCATAATGAAGTAGCGCCTTCTCAGTTTGAGTGTGCTCCTATTTATGAAGAAGCAAACTTAGCAGTAGATCATAATACACTATTAATGGATGTTATGACACGCGTTGCTAAACGTCATGGCTTGATCGTTTTATTACACGAAAAACCATTTGCGGGAATCAACGGTAGTGGTAAACATAATAACTGGAGTATCTCAACTGATACAGGTGTTAACTTATTAGCTCCTGGTAAAACGCCAAAAACCAATTTGATGTTCTTAACGTTCTTCGTTAATACGATCAAAGCGGTACACGATTATGCAGATCTATTAAGAGCGTCTATTGCAAGCGCTGGTAACGATCACCGTTTAGGCGCTAACGAAGCTCCTCCGGCTATCATTTCTATCTTCATTGGTAAATACCTTACTGAAGTTTTAAACCAGGTTGAAACACGCGTTGGTGGCAAATTTGATGAACAAGATGAAGCAATGCTTAAATTAGATATCCATAAAACAATTCCCGAATTGATGTTGGATAATACAGATAGAAACAGAACTTCTCCATTCGCATTTACAGGAAACAAATTTGAATTCCGTGCGGTAGGTTCTGGTGCTAACTGTGCTAATGCGATGACAGTATTAAATACTATCGTAGCAGAAACATTGAAAAACTTTAAAAAAGAAGTTGATTCATTGATCGAGAAAGGTGATAAAAAAGAGATCGCGATCATGCACATCATCCAGAAATATGTTGTTGAAAGTAAAAAAGCATTATTTGAAGGCGATGGCTATAGCGAAGAATGGGCTAAAGAAGCTGAAAGAAGAGGTTTACCAAATGTAAAAACTACGCCACAGGCTTTAGATGCTTATATCACTAAAAAATCTCACCAGCTTTTTGAAAGCAATGAAATATACAGTCATTCTGAATTAGAAGCTCGTCATGAAATCATGCTTGAAGCGTACATTAAAAAAGTACAGATCGAAGCAAGAGTTATCGGTGAATTAGCTACTACTGTTATTTTACCTTCTGCTGTTAAATATCAAAATGTATTATTGGAAAATATCAAAGGCTTAAAAGATGCAGGTTTACCGGCAGATTCTTACGCTAACCAAATGAACATTTTGAAAAAAGTAAGTGAACATATCGCTAAAATGAGCAGCGGTGTTGAACACATGATCGAAGAAAGAAAGAAAATAAATACCATTACTAATAACCGTGAAAAAGCAATAGCTTATTGCGAAAATATCAAAGGCAAATACTTCGATTCAATCAGGTACAGCGTTGATAAATTAGAAATTTTGGTTGATGATTCTTTCTGGACATTACCTAAGTACAGAGAAATGCTTTTCTTAAGATAAGCGCATTCCAAATAAGTAAATAATAAAAGCGGTCGCAATAAAATGTGATCGCTTTTTATTTTGCCTATCATTAAACTTCTGCTTACATTCAATGTCTATAAGAAAAATTGCTATGAAAAGAATACCGATCGTTTTATTTTTAAGTTTATTGGCGGCAGGTTCTTTTGCCCAGGTACAGCGTGATGCCCCACTTCCGGGAACTACGGATTCTTCTGTTACTCCTGTAGCCAAGACTTCTTTAAGACAACAGTTACAGACTTTAGATCTTACAAGGGATCAAAAAATACAAATGAGAGAAATACTACAAAATAGTAAAACCAATAAAGAAATGATCAATGCGAATGACAGCTTATCGCAGGATCAAAAACAAGCACAATTAAAAGAGTTGCGTAAGCAAACCTTTGCAAGTTTTAATTCGATATTGACTGTTGAACAAAGAGAAAAATGGAAAGCAACGAGAGCTGATAGGAAAAAGAATAAAAATGACGAGCAAGAGAATCAGGCAATGCAAGATGAGATCAATTCGCTCCCTGCTAATTAAATAACATTAAAAAGATCATCTTTTAAATTGAATGATATTAGTCGTGAATATTTTAACGGCGATCGCCAGTAATACCACCCCAAAAAATTTACGTATTACCAATAACCCACTTGGCCCTAATACTTTTTCGATCCATGTCAGCGATCTTAATACAAGATAAATAACAACGCAGTTAATTAATATCCCGATCAATATGTTTATAACAGCATAATTCGCGCGTAAGCTCATGATTGTAGTTAAAGTTCCTGATCCTGCGATAATAGGAAATGCTATTGGGATTACACTACTTGTTTTATCATTTTTATCCTGTTTAAAAAACTCAACGCCTAATATCATTTCAAGACCAATGATAAAGATCACGATACTTCCCGCTACGGCAAAGGATCGTATATCTAAACTCAGTACATTTAAGAACTCTTTTCCAAAAAATAAAAATAAGATCATCAACCCTCCTGATACCAATGTTGTCTGTGTTGATTTAATCGGACCGGCAATTTTACTTTTTATAGAGACCAATATGGGAATAGAGCCTAACATATCAATCACAGCAAACAAAGTGAATGCGATGGTGAGTATTTCTTTGAACGATATGTCATCCAGACTGAACATCTTTAAACAAACTTTTACTAAATATAATAAAAATTTATTACTCACTGGAATTTTGATCACCTGAGCCCAAACAACCTCTTCAGGCGTTCCTTAAATTTATTGCGATTATATTCTGCACGAAGAACCTTGATACAGGCCGCACAAAGACAATCCTGGTACAAAAAACCGATATACGTCTGCTCCTCAACCCCCAGGTCAATGTTCGAACATTGACATTGAGTAATATTGCCCACTTTGCACTCAAATACAATAGCACATCGCGGGCAATATTTTTGCTCATGTTTATTCATTTTAGTGCTGTATCAGCATTGTCTTTATTGGATAAATCGAACTTGTATTAAAAGTAAATTTTTTGTTTCCGTTCTTATCAAAACACTCAACTTCTCCATCACTTGCCGATACGGCATCTCCTACATATACATCGCCCGTGGCATTATCAATATCCAAACCATAAGGAAATATTACCGGGGTACCATCTGCAACAAAATTAGACTTTACAACACTAAGGTCGGTTGTACTCAATACCCTAACTTTTGCAATACCATTATAGCCGCCTGTTACATAAAGATTATTATTATAATATCTGATAATGCCTGCTGTATCATCAGATATTGTAAGAGCATTTGTACCTGCGGCAACCTTCACAATAGTGCTGCCAATATTACTGTAGTTGCCTGTACAAGAAACAAATAAATTACCCGAATTATCTACTGCGATTGAGCCCGGATTTGTGCCAACAACTATTTTGCCTGTTTGTATATGCGTATTAAGATCGATCACAGATACAGTAGAATCATAACCGGGAGAAATCCCTCCAGAATTACTAACATATAAATTAGTACCGTATATCGCCATCTGTGCAGGATTTAAACCCACCACTATGAATTGCTCTATCGCAAGACTTGTTGTATCAATAACAGCAACGGTTCCATCAAAAGAAGAAACAAATACTTTGTTTTTATAAGCTACTATATTTTGAGGGTTTCTATTAACACCTGCGTTTATAAAACTAATCGAATCGATAGATTGTGCAGTTGTTGCACTTGCTACTCTAACATAGCCTGAACCGTTAACAACAATGTACATTTTACCGCCATAAATGATAGCGTCGTCTCCGGTATCTCCAAACCCAAATCCATTAACACTTTCAAAATAAAAAGGAGAAGCTATGCCTGTACCAAAATCAAAATACGTAAGGGAAGAATTGTTAGAGCCAAAGCCTCCCTGATTTAACTCAAATACACCGGAAGTAATTTTAACGGCTGTTCCATTATTTGTTTTTTTACAGGATACTGCAACAACTATCAGTGCAATTGCCAATAAAGAAAATTTGATCTGTTTCATTTTTCGTTGGTTTATAAATTATTAATTGTGAGGCTTATTTTATACGATCTTCCGGGCATAGGATAAGAATTAACTACATCATATTCTTCGTTGAAAAGATTATTAATTTCTCCTTTAAGAGTTGTTTTAAAATATTTTAATTGAAAAGTTTTTGTCAGGAATATATCGTGTGAATTCCATGCAGGTAATTCATCATAAGACGTATTGGTTCCAAGTGTATACCTGATGCCGGAAAATAAAAAACTATATCCTACACTCCATGTTTTATAATCAACCGATACAATCCCTGATCCGGAATTATAAGGCGTATAGGGAATTTGATTTTTGTAAGAACTAGAGGCACTGTTTGTTACATCAAAGGCTTGTTGAAAGGTATAAGAAAATCTTGTGCTCCAGGTAATTTCTGAATTCAATTTTCCGTTTATTTCCGCCGTAACATCGATTCCTTTTATATCAACTTTACCAATATTGTATACAGTCCAGGTAAAAAGATTTTGTCCGGGTACAGCTATTATTTTATTACGGAATGCATTGTAATATCCATCCACACTAATGTTAAATTGCCTGATAGTAGTATTGAAATTTTTAGAATAGGTTATCCCTGCATTATATTGATCTGCATATTCCGGCTGCAGTTTGGGATTTATATTACTGATAAATGTATAATACACATCATTGAAAGTGGGCATTCGAAATATTTTTTTGTAAAAAGCCCTGATAAGAAAAGGACTTGAAGGGGCAAGCCTGTAGCTTGCCGCAATGGTAGGTGTAAATTCATTTTTACTTTGCAGCGCCGCTCCTATTGTAGTTCTATCATTAGTATTTGTATTTAATAAGGAAGCATTTACTTGCCAAAGTGATCTATTGAATTGCAGTGCTATACTGTTCCATAAACTTGTACGGGTGGGAGTTGGAAAGCCTGTTGTATTATCAGTAAGAGCTGCTTTAAGGTTCGTAACTGCTGCATCAGATGCAAGAGATGCCGTAATATATTTTCCAAAACGCTTACTTAGTGCTGCGCTTAGATAACCTTCCTGTTGTGTATACCTGTCATCTAAACCTCCGTTATTATTAAGAAAATTAGGATCCCTGTAGCGTGTAAAAAGATCACTATATTTTGCTGATATCAATAAAGATGTTGTGCCGTTTAATTTTGTTTGAAACCTACTTTGCACAAAAAGATCATTATCCCATAACCTTTGTACAGAAATAGGATTAAAATAAATAACAGCACCCGGTAATCCTCTTTCAGAAGAATAACCCCAAATTTTTGTCTGCAAAGTGGCACTATCTGCAAATTGCTTCACAGCATTTACTTCACCTTGAAATGATGTGATATCAGAATTGATCCTTGTCTCTTTTTGTGATAGTGTTCCATTCTTAGAAATATAAGGGTAATCACCTTTGTTCCAGATGGCTTCGGCATCGGCATTTATCACAAAGCTTTTTGTTACCGGCAAATAGATTCCTACAGACGGCTGCCATAAACCAAAAGATCCCTGGTTAACACCAAGCTGCCATTTTTTTTGTGTAAAGTTGACAGGATCAAATGTATTGGACGTAATAGATAAAACAGCCGCTGAAGAATAAGCCCTTGCAGGTAAAAGCAGCTGTGGTGGATTAGCAAGGTCTAATTCCAGACTTTGTACAAAAGTAGAAGAGAATTTACTAAGATCTATTTGTCCACTTTGCGCATCCGCGACTGAGATACCATCATATAAAACACCGGTATTAGAAGCTCCTAAACTTCTTACCGAGATTGTTTTTAACCCACCTACACCTCCGAAATCTTTAATTAAAACGCCTGAAAAATATTTTGCGGCATCTCCTACAGAATAACTGTTTAATTGCTGCAATGTCTGCTGATTTAATAATTGCGCAGGTATAGGCTTTATAAAAGTATTTTGCTTCTTAGCAGTAAGTATAATCTTTTCTAATACCGCATTGCTATCTGAAACAACTTGTGCAAATACAACAGAAGAAAGACAGTTCAACGATACAACTATAACGAAACGCCTACGAGTAGTACGTTTCATTAATCTGTATGCCTGTTGCCTGATAAACATATTTTATACGCTGTTGTGTAATAAAAAATACATTCATCGAAAGCTGCTTCAGCAAATGCCAAAAAGGGATATAAATTATAATACCCCGCTTGCCTTTCACCCGAAAGCTTAGCGATGAATAATTGTCCCTGGCAGGTCTTCTGACTCAAGAGTGGTTTTAATTGCCTTCCCATTTTATAAACAGTGGCGCGAGAATTAAAACTTCTTAAAACTTGATGGTTTTAAGTTACTCTTTTACAGCTACGGGGATAGCGCCGGAATTACACCGGACTTCCCTTTTAATTCCGAACATTCGGAAACCAAGATCAGCCACAAAAGTAAGGATAGAAATAAGGAATAAGAAATATAAAATAAGAAATAAGAAGCTTTAGGGTTTAATAACCTGCTGATCAATGATTAAAATAAGGAAGTTTAGATCCGTATATGTCCAAACTTCCTTATTTTATATTTCTTATTACTTATTTAAAAGAATACAGCCAGCTTTAGCTTGGCAAAGAATGGTGTTCCGGGGGTAAAGCTCATTTGATCAACGGGTTGAGATTCTCCCTTCATCCTTGTTACTTCTTCCGCTTCAAACTCGTTCCATTTTGCATTGAACAAATTTTCTACCGCCATTCCCAGTTCATATTTTTTCTGCGTATAATTTAATGTAAGATCTGAAACAAAATAGCCATCAGCCGTTAAAGAATAATTGGCATTTCCTGCACGTTTATGCAGATAGCGGTAACTAATAGCACCATTAAACCCGTTCTTTAATTTAAAATCCAATCCTCCAGTACTCGTAAAAGTGGGTGCCAATGCCAAATGGTTTTGTCCGTTCGGAAGTTCCGCATCCCGAGGATTAGCAAAGTTCACATTCGCATCTGCAAATAACCAGTCTGTTAATTGATAACGTACAGAGACATCTAGCCCTATCCTTCTTGTTCTATCTCCCGGTTCAACAGTTCCATCATCAGAGTATACAAATTCCTGCTCTAAATATAAATACCAGATTGCAGGATTGATCAATAAGCGTGGCAACGGTTTCCACATAAATCCAAGATCTGCGCCGTACGCGGCGGGCATGGTTTTTAATCCGTTATTAAAGATTACTGCCCTGGCATCATTTGAATGAAAGCCTTTACCTGATTTTAAATAAAGTTGTAAAGTTGAATTGACAGTGTATTGAATATTTAATTTTAGACTTGCTATCACATTGCTGCGTGATGGCAATTGAGAATTAAGTTTATCTGCATAGCTAAAATAAAAATAATCTACCCTTGATCCTAGATTCAATAACCACTTACCTTTCTCTAATGTTTCATCGAGATAGGCACTAAAATTATCTTCACTTATATTGCCCAATTGATTATACTTAATGACTGTATTCTGATCAATAGTATTTGAAAACTCGCTGTTATTTGTTTGATCAATCCTAGCACTTAATCCAGCAACGGAAGTTAGTGTATTGTTATCCCAATATTTTCTATTAGTAAGCTTGCCGTTATATCCAAACAAGTTCCTCTCTTCACGCTGACGAAAAGCATCACCATTTATACTGTCTTCTGCAAAAAAAGTAGAGTTCACATGCAAGTGAAAATTGTAATAAGTATAATACAATTCATTTTCCAGGGTAAAATTATTTTTGAGACTGGATGTTAATTTCACAATGGCATTTGTTCTGCTGGAGTAACCGCCTTGCAAACTATCGATAGTACCAAACCGATCGATAATAGGAGGAGCATTTAATATAAGTTTATTCCCCGCTGTATCAAAACCAATAGTACCGGGAGCTACAGCCCGTTCAGGTATTTCACCGGAAGCCCGCCATTGGGTACTAAAAGTAGATGCACTAATAGTTAATTTATTATTATCACCTAATCGAGTAGTATATTTTCCAAATAAATTAAGTCTGCTAAAATGTTCAGCAAAATCAAATGGCCCATCAAAATAATTTGCATCACCGGCTATATAAGCGTTTTGTCCGTTTAGTTTTGCTTTATTGCTCAGCAAATTTATTGCTGCAACAATTCTTGCATCGTTGAATTGTCCGCCTTCAATTTTGACCAAATTTTTTTCCAACACATCGGCAGTTGTATAATTGACATAACCTGCAGTTGTAAAATCTCCATAACCAGTATAATACGGCCCTTTTCCAAAATCATATTGCGTAATAGTTTCAGGAATAATAAAATGCATATCGGCATATCCCTGGCCGTGTGCATGTGATACCATATTTACCGGTATTCCATCAACAGAAATATTTACATCTGTTCCATGATCAGCATCAAAGCCTCTTAAAAATATCTGTTCCGCTTTACCGCCACCCATATGCTGTGCAGTAAATAAACCGGGCACTAACCTTAATAAGTCTTGAGCAGAATTAACCGGACGTAAATTCAAATCAAGATTGCCGACTGTATGAAAAGATATATTATTAGAGTGCGAAGTGATCAGCACTTCACTCAGATCAACAGGACCGCGTTTTAGTTGAATAATCAAATGTTTTGTGCTATCCGTTATTTGTATTTTTTGAAATAGATATCCTATTGATGAGATAGTGATCACATTACTGTACGCAGGGACAGTCAACTCGAAATTTCCTAGTTTATCTGTTAGTACACATTTCCCCTCCGTAACGCTTACAACTACATATTCTATTGGTTCTTTAGTATTGTTGTCAATTATTTTGCCTGTCAATTTATTTTGTGCAAGGCAACACACAGTAATAAATAACAAGCTGAATGAAATGATTAATTTCAGCATGCAATTAATTTTATAAATGAATAGAAGTTCGCTCCCGAAAAACAGGAGATACGATTAGATGCAAATATTATCGCATCAGTAATTCAATAAAATTATTATGCACTTGGTGGATGAAAAACAGAACGCGGCATTTTTGTTTCTTTATCCCCGGAGTATTGAGGATATTGACTATTTGATTCGTGAATAGTAACCGGAGTAATGGTAGCGAAAAAGGATTTGGAAGACAATACTATTTCATTTTTATTTTCGCCTTTTTTATCCGCTGCTTGTTTATCTTTTTCTTCCTGTAGTAATTTTTTTCTGAGCTGACATTTACCGCAGCAATGTAGCATTGGCTTGTCCTTATTTTCGCAAGTCTTTGAATAGGCTGAGGTATTCACATAATAACCCAATGTAATAAAAGCACTATCGAAAGTTTGCGCCAGTAATGCGATGAATAATATAGATGCGATTAAGATCCTCATGTTTTGGCAAATGTAGGTTGGCAAATCGTATTCGCCAGCAGATTTAGCTTCTTTTATCAAATTTTGTAAAGATTTTGCTAATAAAACTTTACTTTATTCTTTTCGGCCAGTATATTATATTTTTGCATCATGAGATATGTGTTGTACACGCTGATCATTTTACCATTTGCAATATCAGTAAATGCCCAGGAAAAATGGGACCTGCGGCGCTGTGTAGATTATGCTGTGGTGCATAATATTTCTATCAAACAAAGCGATGTTCAGACTAAACTTTCTGAGATACAATATAAGGAGACGAACCTGAGCCAGTACCCAACTGCAAGTATTAGTGGCAATGGCGCTTATAATTCCGGCCGTAACCAGGATCCTACAACTTATTCTTTAATTACGCAGAGTTATATATCATCGGGGCTCCAATTACAAAGCAGTGCAAATATTTTTAATTGGTTCAGTAAGCAAAATAGTATTATCGCCAGCAGGTGGCAGGCTGATGCCGCCAAAGCAACGGAAGATAAACTTAAGAATGATATTGTGCTATCTGTTGCAAATGCTTATTTGCAAATTTTGTTAACCAAAGCGCAGGAAAATATTGCGCTATTACAATTAAATTTATCAGAAGCGCAATTAAGCAACACAACAAAATTAGTTGCTGCAGGTTCTTTGCCCGAACTAAATGCAGCAGAGCTTGAAGCACAAGTGGCAACTGACACGGCCAATTATATCAATGCAAAAGGAAATGTTGATCAAAGTATTTTAACACTAAAATCATACATGAATATTGATGCGGCAACGCCGTTTGATGTTGATTCGCCTCCGGCAGAATTAATTCCCATTGAATCGCTGGCTGATCTTCAGCCCGAAGATGTATATAATTTAGCGATCGTTAATTTACCACAGCAACGTGCTAATGAACTTAAATTAAAAGCTGCCATAAAAAATGCTGATGCTACCAAAGCTGCCATGTATCCTACTATTGGTGCTTTTTTAAGTTTAGCAAGCGGCTATAATAATCAGGCACTTCAGGTGATAGGTGTTGCTCCATATACTTCAACCGTTCCTGTTGGTACCGTAAATGTTGGCGGTACACCTTATGACGTATATGGTACAGAGTTAGTTCCCAGTTATGGTAAGACCAACTTTACAGATCAATGGAGCCAGAACTTTCGGCAATCAATTGGATTAAATTTGACCGTACCTATATTTAGCGGTTGGAGTTTGCACGGCGCCTGGGAACAAAGTAAACTTGATACAAGAAATTTAGAATTACAACGTGATGCCGATAACCAGACCTTGAAACAAAATATTTACCAGGCATACAATGCTGCCCTTGTTGCATTAGAAAAATTTAATGCCAGTAAAAAAACGGTAGATGCTTCGCAACGTACATATGATTTTTCGCAAAAAAGATACACGGTGGGTATGATCGGTACTTTTGAGTTGATCACCAATCAAAATAATTTATTCACAGCTAAACTGCAATACGTACAAGATCAGTTTGATTATGTTTTTAAAATGAAGGTATTGGAATTTTATAAAGGGCAGGGATTGAAATTGTAGCTTAAAAAGCTGCACATTGGTGTACCGTTGAAATGTGCGACGCAGCGATGCTGCTATGAAAAACCATAGCTGATAAACAAAAAATTAAATGCATTTATATGAGTAAAACAACTAAATGGATATTGTACGGTTTGATAGGATTGGTTGTAGTATTGATCATTTTAAAAATTACCGGCGTTTTTGGTAAAGACAATACCATTAAGGTAACGGCAGAAAAAGCTCAAAACCGTACCATCATAGAAGTGGTGAATGCCAGCGGTAAAATATACCCTACGATAGAAGTAAAAGTGAGTCCCGATGTTAGCGGCGAGATAACCGACCTGCCGGTTCAGGAAGGAGATACCGTAAAAAAAGGGCAGGTTGTGGCAAAGATCTATGCGGATGTATATAGCATTCAACGCGATGAAGCTTCAGCGGGCGTATTACAGAGCCAGGCACAGGTGGCAAACTCACAGGCATCAATAGACGCAGTTAAGGCGCAACTGGATCAGGCGAGCAAGACATACGATATGCAAAAGCAATTGTTTGATCAGCAGGTGATCAGTAAAAATGAATTCAATACAGCGGAGGCTGCTTATAAAAGTGCGCAGGCTAATTACAATGCGGCCAAACAAGGTATCATCGGCGGACAAGCTGCTGTAAAAAATGCACAATCACAATTAGCTAAAGCAAATACAGATCTTAGCAGAACTATCGTTACAGCACCAATGGATGGTGTTGTAAGCCTGTTAAGCGTAAAAAAAGGTGAACGCGTCGTAGGAAGCAATATGATGGCGGGGACAGAAATGTTGCGCATTGCAGATATGTCACAGATCGAAGTGCGTGTGGATGTTAGTGAAAGCGATATCCCAAAAGTAAAATTAGGCGACAGTGCTATTGTTACTATTGATGCTTACAATAACAGAAAATTTAGAGGGATCGTTACACAGATCTCCAGCAGTAATAATGGAGCATCTACTCAAAGCGATCTAACCAATACAAGTACAGATGTAACCAATTACAAAGTCTATATAAGAATGCTACCCGAAAGCTATAGCGATCTGTTAGGCAAAGGTGGGCCTTTCCCATTTCGTCCGGGTATGAGTGCGAGTGCTGATATTCAAACAAAGATCCATGTCAATGTTTTAAGCGTTCCGATCAATGCTGTAACAACCAGGGATAAAAATGACAGTACCCAAACTGATAAAAAAACGGCCGATGCTACAACTCAGGACGCAAACAACACCACAAATGTTGATGACCTCGATATTGTAGTTTTCGTGCTGGATAAGGATAATATTATCAAAAAAGTAAAGGTAACCACTGATATTCAGGATATTAATTATATCGAAATTACCGGCGGTTTAAATAACGGCGATGAAGTAATAACAGGGCCCTACGATACAGTAAATAAACTGCTTAAAAACGGCGATAAGGTTAAAGTGGTCGAGAAAAAAGACTTATATGACAATAAATAGCAATAAATAAACGTACTTTGTACTGGTATTACTATACAATTGCTATATAAACGCCCAAATACCTATTCAGAGGCATCATATTATTCACATTCAAGGTCTTAATTTGGTTGGTTAAATAGCAAGCAATATCCTGAATGCAATGAAAAGATTTTTTACTAAATACTTTTTACTCTTATTACTGGTACTTATCGGCGAGGGAACTTTTTCACAAAATTCTTTACTGGTAAACTTTGGCAGTAGTACTTGTGCAACACCCAACAATGCTAGTTTTTCAATTGTCAAAAATCCTTTAACTGCCACCCCAATTCTATTAGCGGATTGTAATTTCTCTGCACAAATACCAAATTATAACGCGGTCTATATTGCTTACAATCCAAAAGATAATAATTTATATATCTCTTCCATTCAAGATGGAACTCATTCCAAAGTATGGACGCTTAATATCGGTTTACCTAACAATATTGGCTGTCCGGCATTGATCCCGGTACTCCCCGAGAATACCTATAATTATGTTTTGAATAATTTTGAATTTGATAATAATGGAAACCTATGGGCTTTCAGTAATTATAACCCCTTCGCGGGAACCTGCCTGCTAAGCAACTTTGACCTTACCACGGGTACAACATTAGCCTCAAAGACAGTGCAATTTCCTGTGGGCCATTTTCCTACTGATATCGGGAATGGAGATCTATCAATATTACCTAATGGCAGGTTATTTTGTACGTTGGGGGCATCTCCTATTTCGCAGTTATATGAACTCCCTAACTATGCTGGTGGCTTTATTCCAGACACAGCAATTTATTTACAAACAATGCCATTGAATTGTTTCGGTATGGCTTTTCTAAATGGAGAACTGGAAATTAGCGGAACGAATGGTGTTAATAGCTGTTATTATTTTGATTATGATATTGCCAGCAATACTTTAGGACCGGTTCAAACTTTCCAAAACGGCCTGGCCCCTATTGACAATACAGCACTTGTGCCCGTTGTTGGGGCTACAAAAAAACTATCAAGCAGCACCGTGATAAATGCCAATACCGCCAATCTTAGCTATATCGTATATATAAGTAACATGGGTAATGTGATCCTCAATGATATTAATATGACAGACGATCTAACCTCAGCCTTTGGCGCGGGCAATGTATCAAATGTCACAGCTTCTTTTATTAGCAATCCGGCAGGTTTGGTATTAAACCCGTCTTTTAATGGAACAACGGTTACCAGCTTATTGGCACCAGGACAACAATTGCACAATCATATTTTATCTTCCGTTAATTATCAGGCCACCATACAAATAAATTGCCAGGTAACTAATCTTGTTCCCGGTGTTACTTATTATAATTCCGCTATTGCGGAAGGAGATATAGGATCGGGGCCAAGCTTTGCAAATATTTCAGATTCTTCTAATAATGGTAATCCTACACAAGCTGTAATGGACCCTAACAATAATAATGACCCCAGTGACCCAGGAGAAAATGTTCCTACCCCTTACGTATTCCCTATTATATTAACAGTGAATTTTATTAATGCAAATGCTTCGTTGATCAATAGCACAAGCGCTTCCATAAACTGGAGCGTTGCAACACCAACAACAAGCGCCAATAAATTTGACGTAGAATATAGTACAGATGGTAAAGACTGGAAGACTGCCGGAAGTGTAGTCATCACCTCTGACCTGCAAAGCGATTACAATTTTGTACAAAACAATATCCCTTCGGGAAATATTTATTATCGCATAAAAGAAATTGATGATGATGGCTCATATGTGTACAGCAGAATTATTTTGTTGAATAACAATAATGCGCAAACCAAATATGTTGTTTATCCTAACCCTGCCAATAATACCATCCAGGTAATTGCACCTTACGGTATCAGCGGTAATTGTGTAATAGAGTTATTTGATGCGACAGGTAGAAAATTATTGGGTACAGAAATGAATACATCTTCCATTGAAATAAATACTACTACGATCCCTGATGGATCTTACCTGCTACGAATAAATCATGCTGAGAATATTACCACCCAAAAGGTTTTGATCATTCACTAAATTTTACCCGGCGATAAAACTATCATTTGCTTGATTTGGGATTTTTCAGATTACCGGATTTAGATTCAGACAAATAATTTTTCTGCAACCAACACAGATTCAGGTTTGCCTACGTCGACAAATTTATCGGAGGCGTTATCAGGATATCCCAATATCAAATGCTCCGCTGCCAGATCAAGATAAGTTGTTGTCAAAGAAAATTTACCTCTTTGACGAATCAAAGAAAATATTTCAGGTTGAAAAATGACTACGCAGCTATAGGCTTTTTGTTGTAAGTGGGGTTTATGGATCGATATTTTTTCTTCGCCGTTTGTCACATTTCGCCAGCCGCACAAACGATCTTGCTCATCAAACAAAAAATACCGGGAAGTATTTCTGTTACTCACTCCAAAAGAAATGAGTGGTTTATGTTGTTGATGATACGCCAATAAATTATTAATATTTAGATCAGTCAAAATATCTACATTCAATGTAACAAAAGGTTCATCGCCTGCTAACAATTTTTTTGCGTGTAACAGCCCTCCGCCTGTTTCTAATACTTCTTTCGTTTCATCACTAATAACAATATTACTGCCCCACCCTTTATTTTTTTTTACTGCAGTAATGATCTGATCGGCAAAATGATGAACGTTCACTACTACATCTGTAATGCCATATTGTTGCAGGTACTCAATATTTCTTTGCAATAATGATTTACCATTCACTATCGCCAATGCCTTAGGATGCTTGTCTGTCCATGGTTTAAACCTTGTACCCAAACCTGCCGCAAAGATCATTGCCTTCATTTGTGCTTTTAGTTTTTTACTTCGTGGATATTTTGTTCCAAATGGTTCAGTTCAATTTTAACGTTGTACTTGTTTCTCAAATGCCTTGCTACAGCATCGGCCGCATATACACTTCTGTGCCTGCCGCCAGTGCAACCGAAATTTATCATCAGGCTATCAAAATCTCTTTCTATATAATTTTCAACAGCAATATCTACAATATTATAAACGCTATTCAAAAACTCCGGCATCTCTGTCTGCTGTTCCAGATAATCTTTAACTGCTTTATCGCGTCCAGTTTGTTTTTTAAATTCTTCTATCCGCCCGGGATTTAAAATACTTCTGCAATCAAAAACAAAACCTCCGCCATTATCTGTTTCATCTTTTGGATAGCCCGTTATTTTATAAGAGAAGCTATTGATCCTAACAACTAACGGTGTGGCAGCTGTTGCTTTTATATTTTCAAATCGGCCAATCACTTCATCTGTCGTCATCAAATTTAATAAACGCTCAAATTCAGGCAAGCTAAGTCCGACCTGCTTATTAGCCATGAACCATTGAATATTTTTCAATGCCAATGGAATGCTTGTTAAGAAATGTGCCTTGCGCTCAAACAATCCTCGAAAGCCGTAAGCTCCTAAAACCTGCAGCAATCTTATTAATACATAGCCATTATACTGACTTTCAAATTGTATTTTATCTATTGAATTGCCCAATATTTCTTCTACACAAGACATATAATATTGCAGCAGATCATTTTTCCATTCATCGCTTAACTCCGCTTTTGCCTGCCATAATAAAGAAGCTACATCGTATTGCAATGCACCTTTCATCCCGCCCTGGTAATCTATAAAATGAATGCCATTATCCTTTACCATGATATTCCTGCTTTGAAAATCGCGGAACATAAAATACTTATGATCCACATGAGACAAGTAGGTGCTGAATGCTTCGATATCATCGATCAGTTTTTCTTTGTCGTAAGGTATCTTTAAAGTATCTAAAAAATAATATTTAAAATAAAGCAGGTCACTAACGATGGCTTGTTTGCCAAACTCTTTACTGGTTATGGTTTTATCGTAATTTAATCCTTCATCACCTTTGATCTGCAATTGTATTAAGCCGCGCAATGTTTTCTTGAACAGATCATACACATAATCATTATGGCCATTCTTTTCTAATTCATTTAATAAAGAGCTATCGCCAAAATCTTCCTGTATATAAATGGTATGTTCGTCGTTAATAGCAAAAACTTCAGGTACAGGATTTCCTGTTTTTTTAAAGTGCTTACTAAAATATAGAAATGTATCGTTCTCTTTAATATTGATATTGTAGGTAGCTATAAAAGAAATACTATCTGTTATGATCCTGAAATATATGCGGTCGCTGCCACTTTGTGGAATTTTATCAATGCTGATAACGACAGCCTTACTGAACGATTGAAATAATTTTTTTATATCCTCAATTACCGATTGCATGTAGTAGTTATATTGGTAAAAGTAATAAATAGCAGGTGATAAATAACAAATCCCAAAAAATCAAAAACCCACATTCTAATTACCTGTATCTTGACCTCAAACAAGAGGCAGGTAAAACTAGCATGTAGGTTTTGACTATTGGGATCTTATGGTTTATTATTTATTCTTTGCTATCTACCCTTCTAATTCTTCGCAATAATACCCGGCGTTAAATAATATTTTTTCTACTTCATTTACTGCAACCCCGTTGCTCTCTATCCGGAGGATATTATCACAATCCTGCAGGTCTACGTTCCATTTTTGAATGTTGGGATGAATATCTAAATAAGATTCAATATCCTTCACCCTGGTATTATCAGTAAGATTGGTTTTAAAAACAAGTACTTCCATAAAGTTGGTTTTGATATTAAAATAAACCTGCTGGCTGCTGGCTGCTATCCGATATTTGTATCCTTTTCATCTTCCTCCATGTGATGCCAGCCTCTTCCTCCGCCACAACGGCTTTTCCATGCTGCCCTGATCTTTTCTCTTTCTTCCGGTGTCATGTTTTGGAATTTTTCTCTCATCTTCATTTTCCACATACCACCCGGACCGCATCTTCCGCCAAATCCACCTCTTGGGCCACCACCAAATAATATTTTACTTAACAATAAGATACCAAGTGCCTGGATAAATGTAATAGCTTTAACACCCAGCACTGCGGGCAAAATAGCGTTCCATAATCCCATTACGATAAAGCCAAATGCTACGGCAGCTATGCAAGCGAAAACCAGTATCATCAATACTTTTCTAATTTTATACTTTTTCATTTTCTTTACTTTTATATGTTTAATAATTTAATAATTCATCTCGTAATACACTGAGTCGTTCTCGCAAATGCAGCACTGCATATCGTTTACGGCTAATTAGTGTGGCCACACTAACACCTGTTTCATCTGCAATATCTTTAAAAGGTATTCCTTCCATTTCATTTAAAACAAACACATCCCTTTGCTCCGGTGGTAATTCATCCAGCGCCAGCTGCAATTCATCCCAGAATAAATTTCTTATATAACTTGTTTCGGGTGTATCATCTGTTGCCAGCATTATTTCTTTCCAATCAAATCCATCTTCGATTGAAGCAGCCGGTTGCAGGTCTTCTATTAAAGGCAGTTTCTGTTTACGATAGCTGTCTGTAATTTTATTACGCGCTACTTTATATAGCCAGCCCGTTACCTGTGTTATCGGCTCTTCATTATCTGCAAACTGATAAAAAACATCCTGCAAAATATCCTCAGCATCTTCATTGGTTGCAACCCGCTGTTTAATGAACCCAAGCAGTTGCCTGCTATAAGTCTTAATGGTACTAGATATATTGTTGCTGCGTTCTGCGCTCATTATTGTTGGTATCGTCAGTGCATCCTCCATGTATATATAGGTAGACGAATCAGGAAGGATTATGTTTTAAATATCCGAATATTTTTTAGGAGTGCTGAAATTATTATTGGCTACACAAAAAAAAGCCGCTCTGAAATCAGAGCGGCTCAAATATTTAAATAAAAACCTAAAACAGGAAGGTATGAAAAGGGCCGTTATCAAAGGAATAAGCAGCAGATGCGTCACAATCCCCATTTCCAAAATCAATAAGCACGCTATGGTTAGGTACGCTTATTACAAATTGTCCCTTATCGATCCATGGACAATTAGCTTTCTTTTCTAATGGAGTTATTGGAATGATAACGGCTGTTGCAGTAACGCCGTCAGAATTTACTATTGTATGATTTCCTGTAATGGAATATACGTTATCATATAAATTGTTATCGCCAATACCTCCTGTTTGAATAACATTTCTTACCCCGAAATGATGCCAGTAAGATAATCCATCAGGAGCTGTAACAGTTCCACTATCCACTCTTTGCCATGCAAGCGTGTCGTGACTGGTCAGATTGGTCCAGATAATAGTACCTTCTTTGTGGTAGCCCGCAACAGTGTAATTATTAAAAGTTAATGTATCCATGCTTCCCGTCTTATAAAATGAATCCGAAAGAACAACGATGATTTGTCCCGATCTTACTATTCCATCAGCAGATGGTGAAGTTCCTGCTCCAAAATCGATAGTAAGCGTTTTTGGAAATGCCCCAGCGCTAATTGTAACAGTAGCATTATAATATGGAGCCGGCCTGGCAGAACCTAATGCCGTAGTATCATTTACCGTTTGTGTAAACACATTATTGGCATCTTCAGTAAGATTGTCTGAAATTGTGGTCTGACTGGTTATTTTAAGCGTTGATGCGTCTGCTACGCCACCTGAATCTGTTGTTTTTTTGCAGGCTGTAAAACTGATGGCGATTGCAGTAACCGCCAGGGCAAATAAAAGAGTCATTTTTTTCATACGTCAAGTTTTAATCGGTTATTTTAAATATTATTTCTTGTTTTCTAAGTGTAAGACCGGATAGTTTATTGAATGTTTAATCGTGATTTAAATTAATTTGCAATATGTTTTATTCTGTAAAGACGCCATGGTGGTTAAAATTATTGTACAAAGATTGTATTTGGTCCATAAAAGATACGAAAAAAATTGTTTACCTAACTTTTGATGATGGCCCGCATCCCAGTATCACCCCTTTTGTACTTGATCTATTAAAGAAATATGATGCTAAAGCTACCTTTTTTTGCATAGGAAAAAACGTTTTGCAGCATAGTGAAGTTTATAGAAGAATTACTATGGAAGGGCATAAAATTGGCAACCATACCCATAATCATTTAAATGGATGGGAAACCAATGCTGCTGCCTATCTTGAAAATATAGTAGAAGCAAAAAAGCATATTGACTCAAACCTATTTCGTCCACCCTATGGAAAAATCACTAGATACCAACTAAAGCAACTTGACGCTAAAGCATTTCACTTAAAAACGATCATGTGGTCAGTATTAAGTGGGGATTTTGATAAAAATTTAACCCCCGAAAAATGTTTGAATAACGTTATCAGGTATACTAAAAGTGGTTCTATTGTTGTGTTCCATGACAGCGACAAAGCTTTCGAAAGGTTAGAGTATGCGTTACCGAGAGTACTAGAATATTTTTCTGAAAAAGGGTATAGTTTTGAGAAAATAGATCAATGTTAATAATAGGAAAAGGGGTACCATCCTTTCCGCCTATTAAAAAAATTGGGCCTGAGGTAGAAACCTCGGCCCGTTTTTAATCCGTACCCTATGAAAACTGGGACAAATTTACATTCTTCTTTTTATAAAGCAACTTTTTTTTAAAAAAAGATTTCAATAATAAAAAAAGTCGACACGGAATGTCTCTTTTTTTTAAAACCGGAACAAAAGCGCGACTGCACAAGCTTGTGTAGTTTTATTGTTTAAACAATGAAATGATATAATTTTCTAATAAACTGTTTATGAAATTAATAGATACCCATTGCCATCTTTATTCAGAGGAATTTAAAACAGATATCGATATTGTTATGCAAAGTGCGGAGAGTGAAGGGGTTGAACGCTTTTACCTCCCTTCCGTGGATAGTGGATCAATTGAAGCAATGTTAGCACTAAGCAAAAAATTTCCCAATAAATGCATCCCGATGATAGGATTGCATCCTTGCTATGTCAAAGCAAATTATCTGCAAGAATTAGAAATCATTAAAAAATACCTTACCAAAGAAAAATTTGCAGCCGTGGGTGAAATAGGTTTAGATTTTTATTGGGATAAAACATTTACGCAACAACAATATGAAGCCTTCAGAACGCAAATTGAATTATCCATACAACACAACTTGCCGGTCGTATTACATTCAAGAGATGCAATGCAGGAAACAATTGATGTTATAAAAGAATATATACCGAAAGGCATAAAAGGTATCTTCCATTGCTTTGGAGGTACCTACGAAAACGCTGTTGAAATTATTAATGCCGGTTTTTATTTAGGGATTGGAGGCATTCTTACGTATAAAAAGTCCGGCTTATCTGAAGTGCTTGAAAAAATAGATCTGAAGCACCTGGTATTAGAAACAGATGCTCCTTATTTATCGCCCGTTCCATTTAGAGGAAAAAGAAATGAAAGCAGCTATTTAAAATACATTGTAGCCAGGCTTGCGGAAGTGAAAAAAGTATCTGTAGATGAAGTGGCACAGATCACTACAACCAATGCTGAAAAAATATTCCCCTTCTAAATATTGAAACTGTATTTTTGCCATCCTTAAAAATGGAGACTTGTCCGAGTGGTTGAAGGAGCACGCCTGGAAAGTGTGTATACGGGAAACTGTATCAAGGGTTCGAATCCCTTAGTCTCCGCAAAATTATCTTCCCTTATCCAAAAATTTAACAAAGGGCTTAACTTAAAGCTCTTCATACCAGCCATTTATACAAAAAACGGTTTTCAGCGTGGCATAGATGTTGTGACTTATTAAGTGGAAGGGCGGTTCCTGCTTAACTCCTATATGAAGTATAAACGGGTGGCCGCTTTTCCGTTAACAATCTTATTCACGATAAAATTTGCTGCTATGGAACTAGATCATAAAATAATAAAAAGCAGTTCTAACAAACAACCGATATGGTTAACATTAGTTAGAGTAATTCTTGGCTTTATTCTTTTTTGGAAAGGGATCCAATTTATTCAGGATTCTTCCAGGTTAGAAAGCATACTTCAGAATTCGGGATTTCATCTGCTGGATAAAAACACAAGGATACTGACGTTTATAATACCTTATATTAATTTACTGGGTGGATTTTTTATAGCATCCGGACTTTTTACAAGATGGACGTCCCTGGTACAAATACCTATTTTGATAGGGGCAGTTGTTTTCTCAAATATGCAGGGAGGCATGAGCTTTAGTAATAATGATCTCATTCTATCGGTGATAACATTAATACTATTGATAGTGTTTGTGATCAAAGGCAGTGGTTATATTTCTGCAGATGAATTCTTCCGTACCTATTATAATGCAGGTACAGAAAATGGTTACACCCAGAATTTCTTTAGATAATACTGATCCGGTATTTGTAACTAAATAAAATGTAGTAGCTTAGGGTATACTTTAAGTTAAAGAATAAAAATATAACTATGAAATCAAAAAAAATCATTGCCGCAGTATTGCTAGGCGCAGCAGCAGGCGCTATAGCAGGCATTTTGTTTGCTCCTGATAAAGGTGCTGTTACAAGAGAAAAAATAAAAGCAGCCGGTGAAGATCTAAAAGATACTTTTAAGGATAAGTTCAATGAGTTTGTTGATAGCGTTAAAGAAAAATATGAAAACACTACAAAAGAATCAACTAGTTAAATAAAAATATCCTTAAATCGCCATTTGATGGAAAATACAAAACAAGACCTGGAATTATTATTTGAGAAGGCTGCTGACTACGTTGAAACAAGAGTCGACCTTTTAAAATTACAGGCAGTTGACAAAATTTCTGATATAGTTTCTTCCTTGTTGGTGGCGCTTATTGCAGGATTAATATTGGCAATAGTTTTTTTTATCCTAAATATAGGCCTGGCACTTTGGATAGGTAGTTTATTAGGCAAAACATATAATGGCTTTTTTATAGTTGCAGGTTTCTACGCAATTATCGGATTAATTATTTATCTGCTAAAAGGGAAATTTATAAAAGCAGGTATTAGTAACCTGATCATAAAAAAATTACTTAATTAATTGCCGATGCAAGTAAAAGACCACAAAGAATTAAAAGCCGCAATTGCACAATTAGAATATGCTGCTGCAAATAAAAAACAATTGATGGTAAGTCAATTTCATACAACTTATGAAAATATTCAGCCGATCAACATTATAAAAAATCAGCTAAAAAAATTAATCGGCACTTCTGATCTGCAAAGCGATGCTACAAGTGCTGCAATGGGTTTAGGCGCCGGATTACTCTCTAAAAAAATATACGAAGGACGTTCTCCTAATTTTTTTAAGCAACTCTTGGGCACAGCCTTAGAATTTGGCATAGCAAAAGTAGTAGCTAATAATTCAGAAAAGATCAAAGAAGTAGCATCAGGCTTTTTAGACAAATTATTCCAGTCAAAAGAAAAGCCTTCTGCAGACTGAGCATCCATTAAAAATGTCAAAAAACGGGGCTAAAATTTTAATCAAACCCTTATCCGTCAAGCCAACAATCAATTATCTTTGCGTGCAATATGTCCAAATTTCTCATTATAGGATTAGGTAATATAGGTAATGAATATGCCCATACCCGTCACAACATTGGTTTTGACGTAGTGAATGCCTTTGTACAAAAACATGGAGCAAGTTTAAAGGTCGACCGTTTGGCTTATGTGGCAGAGGTAAAGTGGAAAGGCAAACAATTTATATGTATTTGTCCTACTACTTTTATGAACTTAAGCGGCAGGGCCTTTAAATACTGGCAAGAAAAAGAAAAGGTACAATTAGATCATACTTTGACGATTGTAGACGATCTTGCACTCCCATTAGATAAATTACGCATGCGTCCTAACGGAACAGATGCGGGACATAATGGACTAAAGGATATTCAGAACATTTTGGGAACA
>JABDBG010000036.1 GCA_013288745.1 Bacteroidota bacterium | reverse complement strand
AACTGAAGATGCTGAAGGTAAAAAGATCAATGTTGTTATCGGTCGTACCGGTGAAGTTCGTATCATGGATGTGAAGAACGATCGTTTATTGATTACGAACAATGTTCCTTACGGGGCTACATTGAATGTAAAAGATGGCCAGAAAGTTACCAAAGGGGAAGCGATCTGTACATGGGATCCGTTCAACAATGTGATCGTATCTGAAATTGTTGGTAAGGTTAAATTCGAAAGTGTTATTGAAGGCGTTACTTTCCGTGAAGAAGCTGATGAACAAACAGGTCACAAGGAAAAAGTAATTATCGAAACAAAAGATAAAACGAAACTACCTTCTATCATCATTGAAGGTAAGGAAATGAAATCTTACAACTTACCGGTTGGTAGCCATATCGTTCTTGAAGAAGGTGATAGCGTGAGAAGCGGCCAAGTACTAGTTAAGATCCCAAGGGTATTAAGCAAATTGAAAGATATCACGGGTGGTCTTCCAAGAGTAACAGAGTTATTCGAAGCAAGAAATCCTGGTAACCCTGCTGTTGTTTGTGAAATTGATGGTGTTGTTGCATTTGGTAATATAAAACGTGGTAACAGAGAGATCATTGTTGAAGCAAAAGATGGTGTGGTTAGAAAATACTTGGTTCCATTAACGCGCCAGATCCTGGTACAAGATGGTGACTTTGTAAAAGCTGGTTCTCCATTGTCTGATGGTCAAACTGCTCCTGCTGATATCTTAGCAATCAAAGGACCTTTTGCAGTACAGGAATATGTTGTAAATGAAATTCAGGAAGTATACCGTTTACAAGGTGTGAAGATCAATGATAAACACATCGAAGTTATCGTTCGTCAGATGATGCGTAAAATCAGCATTGAAGATGCCGGTGATACGATCTTCTTAGAAGGTGATACTGAAGATAAATTAGACTTTAACACAGAGAACGATGCAATTTTCGATAAGAAAGTTGTTACTGACTCTGGCGAAAGCACTAAATTAAAAACAGGTCAGATCGTTACATTGCGTGATGTTAGAGAAGAAAACTCTATCCTTAGAAGAAATGATAAAAAACTAGTTGAGTTCCGTGATGCCCGCCCTGCAACATCTTCACCGTTGTTACAAGGTATTACAAAAGCATCATTGGGTACACAAAGCTGGATATCAGCTGCGTCGTTCCAGGAAACAACGAAAGTATTAAGCAGTGCGGCAATTAATGGTAAAACTGATTTAATGTTAGGCTTAAAAGAAAACGTTATCACAGGACATCCAATACCGGCTGGTACAGGTTTAAGAGAATTCGAAAACATGATCGTTGGTAGCAAGGAAGAATATGAATTGCTAATGACAACCAAAGAAGCGATGAGCTTCGATGATGAAGAATAATTCTTACATGAATATATAAGTAAAGGAGCAAGTTAATCTTGCTCCTTTTTTAATAGTTAAAATATGTAAATGGTAGTTTTTTATCAATCAGGTAAACTACATTTATGAACTGAAATATATTGAACATGAAAAAGATCAACGCAGCCTTTATCATTTTTGTAACCACATTATTTTGTTGGAGCTGTACAAAACAGGTTACATCATATGTGCCTGTAGAAACACCTTTTGCTTATCCAACTACTTATAATTTTCAAGGTGTAAATTATGCTAATCAAACAACGATATTAGCCATGACCGATGAGATCATGTCAGCGATCGACCAGGGAAATACACAGGGTATTGTTGTAGATTCAGCGAAGCTGAGGGCCATGTTCAATAATACCGGAAGTAATTTTAGTTCTGCTGCTCTAAATAATTCAGGATTAAATCTCGCGAGCTTATGTAATATTCCGGCTGGTGCTCAGACTTATATTTTACAGAGCATGGATAGTATCGGAGCCTTTAGTCATTCGGTAGTTCCCGGAAGTGATGGCGTAACAGGTGTGGGAGTAAGCACAACAGAACCGGGGGTTTCATATCTTCAACGCAGCGATGGATTTGTGTATCGTGAGTTAGTTAAAACATCTATAATGGAAGGAATATTAGCTTACCAGATTCAAACTATTCTAAAAGATTCTATTAATACTTCTGTAGCGCTGGCCCCAACCCTGGCAACTAATTGGGATGCAGCTTTTGGTTATTTTGATGTGCCAACAGGATTTCCTACAGATACAACCGGTTCAAATTATTGGGGAAGGTATTCGAAAAATTTAAGTGCTGCACTTGGACTTGATACCACTATCATGAATAATTTTTTAATTGGTCGTGCCGCTATTAATAATGGCTATATCCTTGCCAGCAATGCCGTTCCAACTACTGTAAATTATGCTGCAATTCAAGATGCAAATAATATTATTGGAGCATTTGATAGATTGGTTGTAGGCGCAGCTATTCATGAACTGACAGAAGCTCAAGTAAAAGATTCTTTGGCAGATCCTGTTGTGGCGCGTGCTTATCTTTCATCATCATGGGGTTTTATTCATTCTTTAAATTATAGCGTCGATCTGGCTAATCCCGGGCAGATAAATTCTATTCTGGCAACATATGGAACAGATCTATATAATTTTAATTATAGCTATCAACATGTTGATAGTATTAAAACCGTGATCGGCAATTTGTATGGATTCACCAATACAGCGTTTTAATTAGTAAGAGATAAGAACAGTTCAGAAAATATCTTGTATAAAGGGGCAATGTTGCCCCTTTATTAATTTAATAATCAATATGTTATCTATTTTCCCGAATGTGTAAACCCAATTGCCGATATCGTAACAATAGAACTATGAAGATGGTTTAATCTTGCATCTCAAATAAACCTCAAATAATTCTAAAATAAGAACATGAAAAAAATTACGCTCTCATTTTGTATCCTTGTAGCTGCGCTTTCTTTTAGCAGTTGTAAAAAGAACAGCACCGGCTCACCAACTAATAATAATACAAACTATACAGTTCCTACAACATATACTTTTGCCAATGTTAATTACAGCAACCAAACAATATTAATGGCAATGGCTGATCAGCTAGTTGCTAAAATAAATACGGCTAATTCTGTACCCAATACTCCGTTGACAACAACGACATTGGAAAATATGTTTACGAATACAGGGGCACCTTTCAATGATTCTGCACTTAACTTAAATGGTTCAGGATTGAATTTGTCAAGTTACTGCACAGGAGCAATGAAATCGGATATGCAAAATTATTTTGATAGCATATCAGTGTACAGCCAGATAAGTGCAGGTGCTTCTGCAGGATTTGCCGGCGTAGATTCAAGCTCACAAAATCATAGCAAAAAATATTTATTATCTCCAAACGGTATTTTCTATAGCCAGGTTATTAAAAAAACGATCATGGGGATATTCGCTTATCAAGTTGCGAATGTTTATATGACAGATTCTATTAACAGTACTACCGATACAGCTGCGTTAGCACATTATTGGGATGCGGCTTTCGGTTTCTTTGGTGTACCCGTTAATTTTCCAACAAACCTAACCGGCCTGAAATATTTTGGATCATACTGTAACCAGGTAAATGCCGGACTTAATTCTAATGCATCGATCATGAATGCATTTTTAAAAGGGCGTGCTGCTATCAGCAATATTGATCTGCCTACGATGAAAGCACAGGCTACTATTCTTATCGCAGCATTCGATTCATTAGATGCGGCTGCTATTGTACAGGAAATGCATGAAACAGAAACAAATATGGCAGCATCTTCGGGCCCTGATCTTGTCGCTAGTTATGGTACATTGTCTGAATCCTTAGGATTTGTATACAACCTGGAATACAATACCGGAAAAAGAGTTATTACCGCTGCGCAGATCACACAGTTATTAGCTTTATATGATAACGCGACACCTGCCACTCCTAACTTTTACAACTTTGTTAATATATTAGGTACTCAAACCCCTGGCCCTACCTCTAATACAGAGATCATTGCTGAGTTTATTGGAAATATCTATGGGTTTAATTCTACCGAATTAGCATTGTTATAGTACTTTTGCAAAAATGTGAGGTATCAAACTTATACCTCACATTTTTTCATTTTAATTTTTTGAATAAATATTTATGAAACGTATTGGGATAGTTTATTTTGTAGTGGCTGTAGCTATTGTTTCGTTGATCGGTTTCTCTTGTAAAAAGAGTGCTGCTCCCGGAAGTAAAAATAATGGGACACCAGATTCTATTCTTCTCAATATCGGTAACAATATAATTCTACCAGGCTATCAGAACTATGATATCGCGGTTAATTCACTTGATTCTTCGATCATAGATTTTAACCAAAGTCCTACAGCTACTAAACTTTTAAGTGTACAAACCCTTTTTAAAAATGCTTACATAGCATGGCAATCTGTTTCAGAATATAATGGATTTGGCCCTGCGTCTGTTAATATTCCGCCTGTAAGCGGACTTAACTTATTTCCTGCAAGCACTAGTGTTATCAATAATAATATCAGCACTATTGGTACTACAACTATTAATATAAATTCTTTCGCCAACCAAACGGCCAAAGGTTTTCCTGCATTGGATTATCTTTTATTTGGAACTGATAATGCTACCCTGTTAACTGATTTTACAACAGATGCAAATGCTGCGAATAGAAAACAATACCTTGCTTTAGTATCGGCAGATATTAAAACAGAAACAAATGCAACTGTAACAGCATGGTCTGCAAACGGTGGCAATTATATTAATACATTCGTAACTAGTTCGGGTAACAGTGTATCAAGTTCGTTAGGGTTATTACTTAATTCGTTAGATCAGGATCTTGAGATTTTAAAAAATTATCGTTTGGGTGCACCACTTGGCCTGGTATTTACAACTACTACTTCTCCAACACAAGTAGAAGCTTATTACAGTGGTATATCTGCTCAATTGGCGTTAACACAATTAAAATCAATACAAAGTATTTATTGGGGAACTGGTACTAATGGTAATGGATTAGGATTAACAACTTACTTAACTAATTCTAAAGCGGTATATAGTACTTATACCGGCGCAACACTTGATAGTAGTATTAAATCTGAATTAGCATTAGATATAACTGATTTAGAAGGAGTACCAGATCCTCTTTCAGCTACGATACAAACTAGTCCTGCAGTAGCAACTGATGCCTTCAATAAAACCCAGCAATTAGTTGTTTTATTAAAAACGAATATGCCTTCTTTACTGGGTGTTGCTATTACTTATGGCGATAATGATGGCGATTAAAATTAATGCTTAAGAATCTCTTACATAAAATATTACTTTCGTTTAAAGGCGAAAAACACATTGCTCCATTAGCTGTTTTAAGAATAGCATTTGGGGCAATCATGTTTATTAGCACTATCCGTTTTATCCTGAAAGGATGGGTGTATGATTTTTATGTTGCACCAAAATTCTATTTTCCCTTTTATGGATTTGAGTGGGTAAAGCCATTACCCGAAGTTGCTATGTATTTTGTATTTGCATTGATGGCTATTGCATCTTTATTTATTTTGTCAGGCTTCTTTTATAGAATAGCTATCACTACATTTTTTATTTCTTTTGTTTATGTAGAGTTGATCGATAAAACATATTATCTCAATCATTATTATGTTGTAAGCATCATAACATTTTTATTGTTACTGGTACCTGCACACCGCTATTTTTCTATAGATGTTATTCGGAAGCCTTCAATAAAAGTTACACAGGTACCCAGCTGGACGATCAATATTTTTAAATGGCAATTATGTGTTATTTATTTTTGTGCAGGGCTTAGCAAATTGAATTACGATTGGATGGTACAGGCAATGCCGTTAAAATTATGGCTCCCGGCAAATGAAAGCTTACCATTGATAGGGCCATTGCTTACACAAACATGGGTGGCCTATTTGTTTAGCTGGTTTGGTGCAATTTTCGATCTGTCAATATGCTTTTTGTTGCTTAACAGATCAACAAGGATGGTTGCTTACATCTTTGTTGTGATCTTCCATGTTTTTACAGGCTGGTTATTTAAGATCGGGATGTTTCCTTATATCATGATCTTTATTACCGTGATCTTTTTTTCTGAAGATTTTCATTTAAAATTAATTAGATGGCTGCAATCAATATTTAATAAAAGATCTTTGCAGGTAGAGGATGTACCTAAAGTGCTGATTTTTTCTCCTGTCAAAAAGAAAATATTGTACTCTTTATTGTCGGTATATATTTTACTTCAAATAATACTACCATTTCGGTTTTTGTTTTATCCCGGTACATTATTTTGGACGGAAGAAGGGTATCGGTTTTCGTGGCGCGTAATGTTAATGGAAAAAGGAGGTACTGCTTTTTTTTACGTAAAAGATCCACAAACAGGTAGAAGAGGACAAGTGATCAATGAGTTATACCTGACGCCATTACAGGAAAAAATGATGGAGACACAACCCGATATGATGTTGCAATACGCTCATTATTTAAACAGCGTTTATAAAAATATGGGCATTAAAGATCCAATTGTAACGGTAGAAAGCTATGTTACATTAAACGGGAGCAGCAATCAATTATATATTGATAGTACTGTTGATCTATCCAAAGAGAAAGAAAATTTTTCACCCAAAAAATGGATATTGCCATTCAAGAAGAACTAGTACATGAGAATATTAATTTTAATAATAGCTTTTTTTACATGCGCATCTTTATGTGCTACTGCACAGCAATTCTCTGTATTAGATTCTGTGAAAGTGAAATCAGCCAGACAATCATTTGGTATCATTAGATTAAATGATGTAGATGGAATGGGAATTTATGCAGGTAAAAAAAGCGAGGTAATCGTCTTAAAAGATATTACAGCAAATACAGCTACCAATAATGCAAGGCAGGTCTATGCAAAAATAGCAGGCCTGAATATTTTAGAAAGTGATGGAGGTGCGGGCTTGCAGCTGTCAATTGGCGGACGTGGATTAGACCCAAACAGGACAAGTAATTTTAATACGCGCCAGAATGGATATGATATTAGTGCTGATGCACTCGGTTATCCTGAAAGTTATTATACACCTCCAACAGAAGCAGTAGAAAGAATAGAAATAGTACGTGGTGCATCTTCTTTACAATATGGAACGCAATTTGGCGGCATCCTTAATTTTAAAATGAATACAGGTACTGATACTGAAAAAGCTCAAATTATTTCACGCTTAACCGGTGGCTCGTGGGGGTTTTTAAATTCATCAACAAGTGTAGGGGGTACTGATAAGAATGTTAACTATTACGCATTCTATCAACATAAGCAAGGCGATGGCTGGCGGCCTGATTCGCACTTTAATGATAACACAGCGTATGTATCTGCTATAATAAAAGCAACAAAAAAATTAACGGTTACTGCCCAATATACTTTTATGGCATACCTGGAAAAACAACCGGGTGGTTTGAACGATGATGTGTTTAATCGTAATCCTGATACAGCTACAAAGACAAGGAACTGGTTTAAAGTAAATTGGGATTTAGGCGCTGTATTATTTGATTACGCCATTAATAGCCACCTGAAATTTAATTCAAGGTTTTTCGGATTAATGGCAGACCGTTCTGCGCTTGGAGTAATCAATACGGTAAATGATAACTTCCCTGATGGTGGCCCTAGGCAATACCGTACTGATAATTATATAAATTTCGGTAACGAGAGCAGGTTGATCTATACTTATAATATAAAAAATAATCCTTCTGTTTTATTGGCAGGCATTCGTTATTATAATGGATATACAAAGAGGCAAATAGGAACAGCAGATTATGGTTCGGGCGGGGCAAAATCAGACTTTGCCTTTAGACCTGTTACGAAATATGATTCATTGACCTATTCAAAATATAGATTCCCAAGTCATAATATCGCTTTGTTTGCTGAGAATATATTTCATATCACTTCTAAATTAAGTATCATCCCCGGAATAAGGTTTGAGAATATATATACGGAAGCAAACGGTTTTTATGATAGTGTTACATCTGATCAATCTCATGATACCGTTTATACTGATTTACGTATAAACGAACACAGAATTAAAAACAGATCATTCGTAATAGGTGGTATTGGCTTAAGCTATACGCAAAATAATGCAACACAATTCTATGGTAATATATCACAGAATTATAGAGCCATTAATTTTAATGATATGAGTATTACAAATGCTGCGTATTTAGTTGATCCTAATTTGAAAGATGAAAAAGGGTATTCAGCAGATCTGGGAATGCGCGGCCACATCAGCGATATACTTAATTATGATATCAGCATTTTTACAATTCACTATAATAATCGGATAGGCATCATTGATACGGTAATTCATGCCTATGGAAGTTCTGCTAAATTATACACTACCAATGTATCTGCATCAAGAAATATTGGCTTCGAATCATTTGCCGAAGTAGATATTTGGAAATTAATAAAAGGTAGCGAGGCAAAAATGAAATTGTCTATATTTTCAAATTTATCGTTTACTGATGCGAGATATGTAAATAGTAAAAATTCTTCTGTTGAAAATAAAGAGGTAGAACTTGTGCCTCGTGTTATTTTTAAAACAGGCGTTACATTACAAAAGGGAAAGTTCAGCGCTACTTACCAATATTCCTACACTGCAAAACAATTTAGTGATGGTACTGATGCTGTTGCATCCAGCGGTAACGGCCTTTATGGTATAGTTCCTTCATATTATGTAATGGATCTTACGGCAGATTATAAATTAAATAGGTTGTTCATGATCTCAGGCTCTATTAATAACCTTACAAGTAATAGTTACTTTACGCGTAGAGCAGATAGCTACCCGGGGCCGGGTATTATCCCTGCCGATCCCAGGAGTTTTTATATAACATTACAGCTTAAATTATAGTGCTGTTAAGCCTTTCCTAAAAATAACACCGGATTTATTGCAAAACATTAGTTTGTAAGTATCTTGCCGCAAATTATTTATTGCATGAAAAAGGCTCAGGTTATATTAAATGTTATTCTGGTAGTAGCGGTGATCGTTTTGTTTTTCCTGTATTTTTCAGGAGGATCAAAATGCGGAGCTGCCAATAGTTGTTCGGCAAATTCAAATAATATAAAAGATACTTCCGGTGCAAAGCACCCAAGGATCGCGTATGTTGAATTAGACTCTTTGAATAATGAAGTTACTTTCATTAAAGAAAGAAAAACTGAACTGGAAGGTGAACAAAAAGACATCGAGAACGATTATGATAATTCATACAAACAGCTGGAAGCAGAAAAAAATACTTTCTTAAAAAGAGGCGCATCGATCACACAGCCGGAAGCAGAAGCTTTCCAGGAAAAACTGATCCAGCAACAACAACAGGTAGAAGCGGATAAGCAATCAAGGTCTCAGAAATTAGCAGAAAAAGGGGCTAAAATAATGGGCGATATGCAAAATACGCTGAAGGATTTTCTGAATGATTATAATAAAGACAAAAGATACACCTATATATTAGCAACAGGTACGGGCCTGGATTATATGTTCTATAAAGACTCTACCTTAAATATTACCAGCGATATTGTGAAAGGCTTGAACGATAAAATGAACAATCCTAAGTAAACAATAATCCAACCAAATTATTTATCTTCATCCCGTTGCAAAACGGGATTTTTTTGTGCCGTAAACCTCAACAATTAATTTATGGATAATACAGCTGCAGATAAAGCAACCTTTAAACCATCCTTAGGTTTATTTGATTCTACAATGATCGTGGCAGGATCAATGATCGGCTCCGGGATTTTTATTGTGAGCGCAGATATGCTGAAAGAAGTAGGCAGCGCAGGATGGCTTTTAACAGCCTGGCTGATAACCGGCTTTATGACATTAACAGCAGCGGTAAGTTACGGCGAGCTGAGTGCTATGTATCCTAAAGCAGGTGGCCAATATGTATATTTAAAAGAAGCATATAATCCATTAATAGGATTTTTATATGGCTGGAGTTTCTTTGCGGTAATTCAAACAGGTACTATTGCTGCGGTGGGTGTTGGCTTTGCAAAATTCGGCGGCTATTTTTTCCCGGCCCTCGCCTGGGAAGATAAAAATACTTTTAGCTTATTAGGCTTGCATGTTCATTACGCGCAATTAGTTTCTATCATCCTGATCATCATCTTAACTTTTGTCAATACAAAAGGTATCGAAGCTGGTAAGATCATTCAAACGATTTTCACTTCTACTAAGCTGTTGTCTTTATTTGGGTTGATAATTGCAGGCTTTATTACTTTTAAATGGAACGTGTGGCATTTGAACTGGCAAAATGCCTGGACAATGCAACATATCACCAGATCGGATACGGGTATTGTTAGTTTTGAGCCATTACTAATAGGCGCTGCACTAGGTGCAATGGCCAGTGCAATGGTTGGCAGTATTTTTAGCAGTGATGCCTGGAACAATGTAACATTTATCGCAGGCGAGATAAAAAATCCTAAAAGAAATATTGGCCTGAGCTTATTTTTGGGCACACTCATCGTAACTATTATTTATGTTTTGATCAATGTGGTTTACCTGGCCAATGTACCCCTGGTTGATCTTGCTTTTGCAAAAGATAACCGCGTTGCACTAAGTGCTTCGGATGCAATTTTTGGTGCAAGCGGTACTATTATTATCGCAGCCATGATCATGGTATCAACCTTCGGTTGTAATAATGGATTGATACTGGCGGGTGCAAGGGTTTATTATACCATGGCAAAAGATCAGTTGTTTTTTAAGAATGCAGGCAAACTAAATAAAAGTGATGTACCGGAATGGGCGCTATGGATACAATGCATTATGGCCTGCGCTTTATGCGTGAGTGGTAAATATGGCGACCTGTTAGATATGGTCTCTTTTATAGTGGTTATATTTTATGTATTAACGATCGCCGGCATCTTTATATTAAGAAAGAAAAAGCCCGATGTTGAAAGGCCATATAAGGCATTTGGTTACCCAATACTGCCTGCTATCTACATTTTAATGGGTGTGGCTTTTTGTACTTTACTGATCATTTATACGCCACAATTTACATGGCCGGGACTCATTATCACACTAATTGGCATTCCTTTGTATTATCTTGCAGTCCGAAATAAAACAGCTACCAAATAACTATTTTCACGATGAAAAAAATATTTGTAAACGGCACTTTCGATGTCCTACATATTGCACATATTCAGTTATTGAATTTTGCAAAAAGTCAGGGCGATTATTTACATGTCGCGATCGATACTGATGCGCGGGTAAAAGAAAAAAAAGGCGAAACAAGGCCCATTTATCCGCAGGAAGAAAGAAAGTTTTTCTTAATGAATTTAAAAGCGGTTGATAATGTTTCTTTTTTTTCGACGGATGAAGAATTGGAAAATACCATTAAAGAATATGCACCCGATATTATGATAGTGGGTAGCGATTGGAAAGGCAAACCGGTCATCGGTTCACAATTTGCAAAAGAATTAAAGTTTTATGACAGAATCGAAAATTACTCAACCACAGCAACCATTCAAAGTATTATTGATAGGCGATAGCTGTGTTGATGAATATGTTTATGGTATTTGCTCCCGCTTAAACCCCGAGGCGCCTGTTCCTGTATTGGATTATGACAGGACGGAATTTAAACCCGGCATGGCTGCGAATGTGTATGAAAATTTGAAATCCTTTAAACTGGAAGTTGAATTTATTACCAATAAAGAAAAGATCGTTAAGACAAGATATGTAGACCATAAATACAATCACCAGATATTGCGTGTTGACAGACATGAAAAATTAACGCCGCTATTGGAGTCATCTTTCGATAAAAAATATGATGCCATTGTAATTTCAGATTACGATAAAGGGTTTATTACGAAAGAAAAATTATTTGAAATAGTAGCCAAAGCACATTGTCCTGTCTTTATTGATACTAAAAAGAAAGTAGTTCCTGATAAAAACAATTGTTTTATTAAAGTGAACGAGCTTGAATTCAATGCTTTGATCAATCCACCGGTAAATGTTGTTACAACTTTAGGCGAAAGAGGTTCTCGTTACAAAGATGTGATCTACCCAACAGAAAAAGCCATGGTATTTGATGTTGTTGGAGCAGGGGATACTTTTCTTTCTGCACTTACTTATTTTTATTTATTAACAGGCAGTATTGAAAAGGCCATTCCTTATGCAAATAAAGCATCGACAATTGTAGTGCAGCATATCGGCACTTATGTACTCACAGAAAAAGACGTAGCAAAAATTTTAGAATAATTCAGATCGACTATAATGACAAAGAATATTAATACTTCAGCAACAATAATTGTAACCGGCGCCGCTGGTTTTATCGGAAGTTGCCTGGTTAGTTTTTTAAATGAAAAGGGATACGAAAATTTGATCCTGGTAGATGAGTTTGGTCGCGAAGACAGAGAACTTAATCTATTGCACAAAAAGTTTATAGTGCAGGTGGAAAGAGAGAATTTTTTCGAATGGTACCAGAAAGAAAATTATAAAGCAGATTTCGTTTTTCATTTAGGCGCCCGCACAGATACAACTGAATTTAATTATGCTATTCATCAGCATTTGAATATTGACTATTCTGAAAAAATATGGAAGCTGTGTACTGAAAATAATATCCCTTTGGTATATGCTTCTTCTGCTGCAACCTATGGTGATGGCGCTTTTGGCTATAGTGATGAAGATGATTGTCTTGCAGAAAAATTACAACCGCTAAACCCTTACGGCGTTTCTAAAAATGAATTTGATAAATGGGTGTTTAAGCAGACAACGAATCCTCCTTTTTGGGCAGGACTAAAATTCTTCAATGTGTATGGCCCTAATGAATACCATAAAGCAAGAATGGCAAGTGTTATCTTTCATTCTTTCAACCAGATAAAACAAAACGGGAAAGTAAAATTATTCAAATCACATAAAGAAGGGTTTAAAGACGGAGAACAACTACGCGATTTCGTTTATGTAAAAGATGTTGTTAGCGTTTGTAACTGGCTAATGCAAAATCAACCAGCTTCTGCTATTTATAATTTAGGGACAGGTTCTGCAAGATCATTCAACGATTTGGTTAAATCAACCTTTGCCGGACTTGGGTTAGCGCCTAATATTGAATTCATAAATATGCCTTTGGATATCCGCGATAAGTACCAGTATTTTACAGAAGCATCGATGGCTAAATTAAAAGCAGCCGGTTATACTGATGACTTTTACTCTCTCGAAAAAGGCGTAGAAGATTATGTTAAAAATTATTTGAGCACACATCTTTTTTATTAATAACAATGGCAAAGTTTTTAATTATCCGTTTCTCATCAATTGGTGATATTGTTTTAACTACACCTGTTGTTCGTTGCCTTAGAAAGAAATTTCCTGACGCTGAAATACATTTTGTTACTAAAGCCGCATTCAAAGATATCGTTGCCAACAATCCTTATATCAACAAGGTTCATGCATTGGGAGACAATTTTGAATTGATGATGAATGAATTGAAAGCAGAGAACTTCGATTATATCATCGACCTTCATCATAATTTAAGAACACTTCGCGTAAAACGTTTTTTAAAGGGAGTGAAATCTTTCTCTTACAATAAATTAAATGTTGAAAAATTCATTTATACCAAACTTAAAATAAACCTCCTCCCTAAAAAGCATATTGTTGATAGAAATATTGAAACCGTTGAAAAATTAGGAGTTGTCAATGACGGATTAGGATTGGATTATTTTATTCCTGAAAAAGATATTGTGCAAGACATGGAAATTCCAATGTCGCACAAATTTGGTTTTATAGGAATTGTTATTGGCGCTACCATGGCGACTAAAAAAATGCCGTTGCATAAATTGAAAGAACTTTGCAATGCGATCAATCACCCTATCATATTATTAGGTGGAAAAGAAGACCTGCCAACAGGTTATGCTGTTTCTCAATTAGACGATACGAAAATTTACAATGCCTGCGGAAAATTTAATTTAAATGAATCTGCAGACCTAGTACGTAAAGCAAAATTAATTATCTCTCACGATACAGGCCTGATGCATATTGCAGCAGCTTTTCAAAAACCTATTATTGCTGTTTGGGGTAATACTGTTCCTGAATTTGGGATGTATCCTTATTACGGCGTAAGATCACCTCAGGAGTTTTCGAATATTGAAGTGAAGAAATTATCCTGCAGGCCTTGTAGTAAGATCGGTTACGATAAATGTCCTAAAAAACATTTTAAGTGTATGGAAGAAATTAATATTAAAGAGATAGCAGACCTCGCGTATAAATATCTTGGCAATAAATAATTACTGTACTGTTACTTTTTTAAATCCGACCGAACGAAGAAAATTTTCCATCATCATGTTGGCAATTGCTGAAGCCTTTGGGAGAATGTTTTGTTTCATCGCGTCAGCGATCATCTTATCTCGCAATTTTACTTTTACAGCGATCACTTCATTATCGTTCCAATTCCCTTTTTCATTAAAAGTTTCAAAGTCAGAAGGGTTTGTGATCACTTGCAAAATTTCAGCCTTTGGCAAAGTCAAGGATACGGAATCATCATTTGTATAAATGTCTTTTTCCTGTAATTTACCAAGATCAACGCCGGCTAATACTTTCCCTTTCCCGATCAATACGAGCTCATCATCAAAAGAATGAATGGGAATAGTCACGCCGGGGAATACCGGAACTTTAAAAGGTTTTACAGAATCAACTACAATTTCACTATAAGCAGTGATCGTAATTAATTGAGATAAATTATTTATTTCTTTTACAAGGATGGGCGTACTGTCAATAATAATAGGAGCAGGCTTAAAGATATCTTTGAAAGATGGCAGTAGCCTCATTCGCTGGCATACAAATATGATAACGAGTACACCCGCTACTAACAATAAACATCTGGTGAATACTTTAATCAAAATGGATCATTACTTTTTGATAGCCTAAACGCGTTAAAAAATTACTGATAAATAAGGTAGCATTCTTTTCGCCGGTTTCTAAAATACCTAATGAATCAACACTATTTCTTATTTGAGATTCTGCCTGTATGGCCAGTGCATTTCTTTCTCCACTGGTAAACGGATCTCTGAACGGAGCTTCCGTTTCATATACTTCTTCTACGTCCTCAGGTTTTATATTGACTGATAGTAGTTTTGCATGCGGTAACTGCAGATTGATATCTTTATCATCGATTTGTACATTCTTGGGAGTGATGGCAGATAAATCGATGCCGGCAGTAAGGGTAGCTTTACAGCTCATCAATATTTTACGATCGCCTACTTTATACCAGGCTTGATTGTCGTTTGCTTTAATGATCTTGGTAACCACGTATTGTGCAGTAGCCAGGTCGTTCATTTGCTGCAATGCCATTACCTGCTGCATCTGGTCTTGCATTTGTTGCTCCTTATTATTGCAGCTAAACAATAATAAAGTGGATGCCATAAAAAAGAGGATAGTAGTTTTAAGCGGCATGGTTGCAAATTAGCTGGTTAATCTGTTTGTACGAAATTAATTATAAATTTGCATCCATGAAAAAAGTAGCGGTAATAGTGGCAGGTGGCAGCGGTACTCGTATGAATACGGCGTTGCCTAAACAGTTTTTATTGATCAATGGCAAACCTGTACTGTATTATACTATCAATACCTTTTTAAAGGCATATAATGACCTGAATATATTACTTGTATTACCCGAAGAATATATATCAGCCGGACAAGAGATTATTGACGCTTTCTTTGATTATAAACGCATCAAAATTACTGCTGGAGGAACCACAAGATTTCACTCAGTACAAAACGGCCTAAAGCTAATCGATGAAGAGAGTATTGTTTTTGTGCATGATGGAGTACGTTGCTTAATAACTACCGATCTAATTAAGCGATGCTATGAAGCCGCCATCGAGTTTGGATCAGCCATTCCTGTTATTGATTCTAAAGACAGTGTTCGTGTATTAACCGAAGAAGGGAATGAACCTATTGATCGAGCTATTATTAAACTGATACAAACGCCGCAAACATTTCACAGTAAAATAATATTACCTGCCTTCAAAATCGATTACAAAGATAAATTTACTGATGAAGCAACAGTAGTTGAAGCTTTTGGATTAAAAGTTCATTTGGTAGATGGGGAAGAAAATAATATTAAGATCACAAAGCCTGTTGACCTTTCTTTTGCTGAAAAAATATTATCCGGACAAAAACAGGCTTAATAGCAATATGTACTTATTGTTTTAGGTATTTAAATGGCCATGGAAGATTATTGTATCTTAAAAAGTAATAAGGGTGGTTGATAGCTCCAAATTTTTTGTAAAAGGCCGCTATCCCTTCAATATCTGACCCTTCAAAATCAAGTAGCTCAATTTTTCCAGTAAACTCTTTGATCAGTTCATCAAATAAAAAATGATTGGCTTCTGTTGTTCTTCCTGCTGGCAACACAGTTGATAATATATTATAGAGTCTTCTTTCATCGTTAAGAAAAATAGCTATCGCCAATAGTTCTTTTTTTTCTGATACGACTTTTCGTACCAGGAGCCTATTCTTTTCTAATAAGATACCACATAGTTTTTTGAACGCTTTATAATCGCTCTCTTTTACATGTGGAGTTCTTAAAGCGTATTCTCTTATATATATATCAATGGCTTCAATATAATTTTCACTGGTTGTGTAAGCGAGTGAAAATTTTTCCGCATGTTTTATATTTTTTACCAGATCATTTTTATAACCCGAGTAAATGTTTTGGTAAGGCACATTTAGCGCCAGCATAAAATTGGCAATGGATTTTACCTTCGGATAAATATTTTTAATATTGATAAATATTTCTGCAAATTGGAATCTGGTTTTTATTATTTCTAAAAAAGCCTGTTCTGTTTTTCCGGCTATAGGTTCTTTACTAAAAATGCCGAGTTGCTGTGTAAAAGGAGGCTGATATAAATAACGGATCCCATATTTTTTATTCCATGTCAGGGGCATTACGGCTTCGTAATCGTTTAATACCATGGCATCCCAATTTTTAGCCATTGCATCTAAATAAAAAGAATAGGCATATATCAAACTGTTCGCGGCGTTAGCTATGCAGTCATCCCATTTTTTTTTATCGATCTCTTTATTGGTAAAATATTTTATTTCCATATAATAGGGCAAAAATTAATCAGCCAATGTTTGATAAGTTGTTGGGACAAATTTTTTCAGTTTTATATTTTGCACATCAATACTAAAAGATATTTTCTTTAAAAAGGTATTCTGTTGAGGATCGCTTTTTAAAATACTATTGAAATCGCTGCTATAAATTATCGGTGCATAAATATTCAATATATTTTTGAACAAGGATAATTGTACACCACCGGTGTATAGAAACAGGCTTGTTTGAGGAGTAGCACCCCAGGCTTCCGCATATGTACCTACATCAAAAAAGATGCGAAAAGGATTTTTTACGGGAACTAAAAAATACGGCAGTGTGCTTGTGAAATTTAATGCTGCTACCCAATTCTCGGACTGTCCCTGTAATGCGGGGTCTATATCAAACCTGAATTTTAAACCGCCCGTATTTTGTATTAATAATTGTTGTGCGGCGATACCTTGATTTGATATAGGTTTATCCGGATTTGAGTATGATGCGGTACGGCCAACAAAATAATCACTATAGGTATAATCGTCGGTTCCATTTCCCGCAGCCAATTTTGGTTGATATTGAAAAGCATCGGTATTTTTTTGTCCGAGGTAACCAAACTTTGCTGCAAATGCCCGGACATTTAACCCGCCACCTTTCACATAATTAAAGAAGTAATTTCCCGTTACATTTACTCTGTAAAAATCATCGCCTTGTTGTAATTGTAGTTGATAATTATATGGATATAGTACCCTGCTATTATCTACATTAAATGTGACCTGGTTAAGATACCGGAAAGTGGTTTTACTTGATACCGGATAAAAGATATCACCGGTAGTATCGCTAACATCTTCAAATTCATTGAATGATTTTTCTGTGATCAGGTAAGTACGAAATTCAAGCCAACTAGCAGTGGAGCTTCTTAACGGATGCCTAAAATAAAACCTTGCTGAAGGCACAACCTTATAAAAGTTCTCAAATATTCTATGACCGTTCGTATCCAGGCTTTCTTTTGATGCAAATCTTTCTCCGTTTATTCCAAATTCTATTTTTTGAAATAACCTGTTAAGGTACCAGGAGTATTTTATTTGTCCGATGCCATTCAGTTGTTGACTATTAAACGCATACAAAGGTGTTATGATGAATTGAAGTTTAGGTTGTGGTAAATTGGTATTGGTAATTGCTGCACCGATCATTAATCCATCATAATTATTATAGCCAATAGCAGGAAGTGCAAATAGATGAAAATGCTTTTTCGGTACGATGTTTTCTATACCGCCTTGTTGATTGAGCAATGCGAAACTACTATCCATATTTTTCCTGCTTATGTCTTCCATTGTTTTTTTCAGATCTTGAGGATAGGGGTGTTTAAATTGCCAGCGATGATAATATTCGTGCATACAACTATCAAATAACGGCTTGCCCAGGTCATGTTCCATTTTACTCATCCATTCACCGGCTTTTACGCCAGCTATTAAATGATAATTAGCCTGACTAAATTTATCTGACGCCGTTTCAATTGGTTGGTCTTTGTGTTGTTGAATGCTTTCTTCTAATAAAAGAGAATCGAAATGTGGAATGCGCCTGTAATAAAAAGAATAACCATTATCTGCCCAGCTATTTTTTTTATTGAACCTGTTATCATAATAATTATTAAAACCTTCCGCCATCCATAAATGATCGTGTTCATTGCTTGACACTATTCCGTAGTTCCAACTTTCGCCAATGCCATGTTCAATTGATGCTGCCAGCAAATGTTTATCTACATCTTGCGGTATGCTTGTTAGTGTAGGGTATTTTGTATTATCGGCAAAGCTTGGCGGTGTTTCAACTACGCTTGCAATATTGTAAGGATATTCTCCCAGCCATTCGCTTCTTGTGAGTATCGTACTTTTGATCAGATCAACACTTCTTATCCAATCATTATTTACAGAAGGAAGCAGGTAAACATTTACGTCAATGATCCTTCCTGATGGAAGTTGTAGTGTATCGTGTGCTATATTAAACCGTTTATCTGCAAACCAAACAAAATCCTGTGTATTATTTTGTTTGAATGAGATGGTTTTATTTTCCGTTGAAGAAGCAGGCGGTAATAAATTTTCTCGGATGACCGCTTTTAGATCTTGCGGATGGTATGTTGCGCTTTTTGGCTTAAAAGAATATTTATTGTATTTATTCGCAAGGAATTCTTTTTCTGTTGCTGTTTGTAATTCTCCTGAAGCGGCAACAATATAATTTTTAGGCAGTGTTATGTTAACCATATAATCGCCAAACTCATTGTAATTGCCACCTTCATTAAGGTATGTATTGATATGCCATCCCTCCATATCATACACTGCTATTTTCGGATACCATTGTGTAATTTCAAAAGAGCGGTTCACATGGCCGTTACCAGAAAAATCATACGGAAGTTTTACACGAAAGGGTGTTGCAATTGATGTGCTGTCATGAGGCAGAATAGGTGTAGGTAATAGTAGCTTAATGATATCCTGGTATTGAAGGTGATCTTCTGTTTTGGCAATAATTCCATTAACGGTAAAATTCAACCTGTTGATATAACCGCGTTTATCATCGTCACTAAAATAAAAATCAGTGAGGCCATTTTCTATCAGCTGATCGCTATATGCCGTTCGGTCATTTTTGTATGCATTGGCCGATAAATTTATCCAGAGATAATGAAGCGTGTCTGGTGAGTTATTATAATATTCTATGGCAACAGTGCCGTCTAATGTTTTGTTTATATCATTTAATGTTACATCAATGGTGTAATTAGCTTTTTGTTGCCAATACGACAACTGGCAATAAGCAACCGGAAGTTGAAAGCAATAAAGAAAAAATAAGACGAATAGTTTTTTCAATTCGGGTGTGTTTTCTCAAATGTAAAATAAAATAGGATAGTAAGTTTCAGATCGCTTATTTTCCTTTACCCGCAATGATGATGCTAATGGTATGCAGCATGATCTTCAGATCCAGACCGATAGATACGTTTTCTACATACATCAGATCATACGGCATGCGTTGGATCATTTCATCAACGCTACTGGCATAACCGAACTGTACCATTCCCCAGCTGGTCAATCCCGGTTTTACTTTAAAAAGGTAATTGTATTCGGGATATTGCAACTCGATCTGATCAATATAAAATTTACGCTCGGGCCTTGGGCCAACAAGACTCATTTCTCCTTTTAAGATGTTCCATAGTTGCGGCAATTCATCTAACCGCCATTTACGCATTGTTCTTCCCCAGTTTGTCACGCGTGCATCATCATAACTGCTTAATTGCGGACCATCTTTTTCCGCATCCTGCACCATGCTTCTGAATTTGTAAATGGCGAAGATCTTGCCTTTAAAACCTACTCTGTCTTGTACATAAAATATGGAGCCTTTCGATGAAAATTTTGTACGGATAATAGTGTACAATAAAATAGGAGATAAGATGATCAGGCAAAATCCCGAGAAACAAATATCTATAAACCGCTTGATATTTTTTTGCCACCCCGGAAGCTGCCCGCTATGCACATCGATCAATGGTATGCCCATTACATTGTTCGTCTTCACCGCACCCGAAATAATATCTACCGCATCAGGTGTAATTTTAATATTTACATCTTTATCGCTGAGCTGTTGTAATATATTAGTTAGTACCATACGGTCATTCTTTTCTACCGTAATAATTACTTCTTCAATATTATCTGAAATGATGATCGCATTCAGATCCGCCAATGTGGTATACTTTTTAATATTTTCGGGAAGATGAACACCGTTATTGCCATTACTATTTAAGAAGCTGCTGATATGGTAATTCGTTGTTCCTTTTGTTTTAGCAAAGGCATCAAAAAACTGCGTAGCGTTTTTGCCTGAGCCAATCAATAATACATTGAAAAAAACTTTTTTTCTTTTGAGTTGTCTTTTTGCTTTTGTTAAGATGATTAACCTTAGTAAATACGTAAGGACAAATACCGGGATCAGCAGACTGAAAAATTCCAGGTAATAATATTCAGTATCAACCTGCGGGTTTTTTAAAATAAAAAAAAATAGCAACGCTACCGAACCGATCAGGCTAATAACAAGCGTTCTGAAAAATTCATTCACCCTTGATTTTTCGTAAATATTTTCATAAGAGCCGATGAGGAAGTATAAGCTTATCCAGCCCAGTACATATAAAAAACCTCCCAGATAAAATCCGGATGGAACACTAAAAGAATAATGCTGAATAATAGTACGTAAAAAATAAAAACATATCCATGTAATGATAGCGCTGATAATATCGCTAATAAAGTACCAGATGATATGTATGCGGGGTTGGTTCAAGCAGGTTGTAGTAATTTGTTTGATGAAGGTAATTCATACTACATTACATTGCCACTGGCAATTTTAGCTAAAATCTGATGGGCCACGTCCATTGCTCTGTAACCATCGACTACCGTAACTGCCGTATTGGTATTTTGTACAATGGCATTCCGAAATTCTTCCAGTTCCATTTTGATCGCATTGCCTTCTTCTATCGCAGGATTAGCAATAGCAATTGTTTTTTTACCATTGTTGGTATCAATATCAAATGTGAAAACATTTTTATCAGTAATTTCTCCGGTGCTTAATTTAATGATCTCTGTTTTCTTTTCTAAAAAATCAATACCGATATAGGCATCTTTTTGAAACAGGCGCATCTTACGCATTTTTTTCATTGAGATACGGCTGCTTGTTAAATTAGCTACGCAGCCGTTATCAAATTCAATGCGCACGTTCGCGATGTCAGGCGTATCACTCATTACAGCAACACCATTGGCAGAAATATATTTTACATTGCTTTTCACAAGACTTAAAATAATATCAATATCATGGATCATCAGATCCAGTATTACACTAACATCTGTACCACGTGGATTAAATTGAGCAAGGCGATGTACTTCAATGAACATTGGTTCAAGTGCGTAATCTTTTAAAGCCAGCAATGCCGGGTTAAAACGTTCTACATGGCCTATCTGGAATTTAATATTTGCTTCTTTAGCCAGCTGTACTAATTCCCTTGCCTCATCCATTGTATTGGCCAAAGGCTTTTCAACAAAAATGTGTTTGTGTTTTCTGATGCCTGCTTTGCAAAGGTCGAAATGCGCAAATGTTGGGGCAACAATATCAAGCGCATCGCAGAGGTCTATTAATTCTTCGGCGTTCGTAAATCTTTTCAGCTGGTATTTTTCACTTACCACTGCAGCGTTCTCATCGTTCGGATCATAAAACCCAACCAATTCAATACCCTCAATTTCTTTCCAGTTATTAAGATGGAATTTTCCTAAATGACCAACTCCTAAAACACCTATTTTAAGCATATAATAAATCTTAACCCTAGAAGGGTCTTTTAGTTAAAATTCTTGTTTACGGGCATGCTGCGTTTACTCATCATCGTCCCCGAAAGCTTTCGGGGCTCACTTCAGCGGCATAACTTTATTGAGCTTATTGCCAAGCGATCTATTATTATTTTATTTCATTCCAGAAGCCCATCTTGTTGAATTTTTCAATGCGTTGTTCGCATCTTTTATCTGCAGGTATCTTTTTCAATTCTTTGATCACAGGAATCAAAAATTTCTTTAGGTTTTCAGCTGCTTCATCATAATCCCAATGAGCGCCGCCCAATGGTTCAGTGATCTTGCCATCAACCAATCCAAAGCCGATCATATCTTCTGGCGTTAAACGCAATTGTTCTGCTGCTGTTTCTTTTTTATCCCAGCTGCGCCATAAGATACTGCTGCAGCTTTCGGGAGAGATAACAGTGTACCAGGTATTCTCTAACATGTATACTCTATCGCCTACACCAATACCCAATGCACCACCGCTTGCGCCCTCACCGATTATCACGCAAATAACAGGGACTTTCAGGCGCATCATTTCAAATATGTTTCTTGCAATGGCTTCGCCTTGTCCGCGTTCTTCTGCTTCTAAACCTGGGTATGCACCCGGTGTATCAATCAATGTAATAATAGGCTTGTTAAATTTTTCTGCTAGTTTCATTAAGCGCAATGCTTTACGATATCCTTCAGGATTTGCCATACCAAAATTTCTTATCTGCCTCATTTTAGTATTGATACCTTTTTGCTGGCCGATGATCATTACTGTTTCTCCATCAAGGTCTGCAAAACCTCCGATCATTGCTTTATCATCTTTTACATTTCTGTCGCCATGTAATTCGATAAAGTTGGTGGTCATCTTATTAATATATTTCAAAGTATATGGCCTGTCTGGATGACGGCTTAATTGTACTTTCTGCCAAGGTGTGAGATGAGAAGTTAATTGTCTTTTAGTTTCAACAATTTTCTTTTCTAAAGTGGCGACAAGATTTGATACATCCGTCTTGGTTTTTTCTGAACTGGCTTTTACTTGTTCTATCTGATCATACAATTCTTTGATTGGTTTTTCCAACTCAATGAACTGTCTGTTTTGTAATTCTGGCATTTTAGTAGTTTACCGTTAAAAATTAGAACCGTGAAAGTACGACTCTGGATACGTAAAATTAAGCCTTAGATTTTTTTAATAAAAGTTTTATAAAAACTTTGTCTATAAAAAATAAAAAAACATATCTTTGCCGTCCCTAAAAATAAGGACAGGTAATGAAGGTTATCTGAAGCTGTTTTGAAAGGACCAACGGGTTGGTAGTTCAGTTGGTTAGAATGCTGCCCTGTCACGGCAGAGGTCGCGGGTTCGAGTCCCGTCCAGCCCGCAAAAAGACAATAAAAAAGCCTTGAAGTGTATACTTTCAAGGCTTTTTTATTTTTGTTAATGTGATCGATAAAATTCAGTAGAGTTTACCTACATCTTTTTCCGGTTCTTATTCCGGTTCTTACTAGGGGCACTATATAAATCACCACCTTTAAAAGGTGTAGGAGAAACTGGATTTGCCTTATCGGCAAGCGCAGATTGTGAACAGCGGAAGCCAATAGAGCTGGAAGATTGATCTTCATCTAAAAAACGCCTTTCCCCAGGTGATAACCAATAAGGCCTGTCATTCCATCCACCACCTTTGTAAACCCTCGATTTATCACCAATTAAAGTAGTTATACCCGTTTCGTAAAATGAATGGCTGGCAGAATCACCATCGCCAACATTAGTATCGTTATTATGCTTATAATTACGGCGATTTTTAGTTTCGTTATCGTTAAGATCTACTTTCTTTAAATGTCCTAAAGAATCTCTTTCAAATTCTCCCGAAGCATTTTTAAATAATTTTTGATTCTTATTACCACGAAAAGGCTTGTCGGTAACATTAACATCAGCAGATGTTAATGGACGGTAGATATCAGCACACCATTCATTAACATTACCACACATATTGTACAAACCGAAGTCATTAGGATAAAAAGACTTAACTGTGGCGGTAATAACTGCGCGATCATTTAATCCTCCTACAACACCCATATTATCACCGCTACGCTGTTTAAAATTAGCTAAGAAGGCACCTTGCATATGCTCATGCTTGGTATCACGCATACCCGTAGGATTTTTACTCCAGGAGTAAACCTGTTGATCAGCGTCCATTTCTTCATCTAAACTGCCATTCGGTTCT
>JABDBG010000035.1 GCA_013288745.1 Bacteroidota bacterium | reverse complement strand
TGAATGCAATGCAGAAGAATTCAGTAAAAAATTCCCTGCAATAAAGCTCTTAAAAAGTGATGAGAACTTAGGCTTTTCCAAAGGCAATAATCTTGGAATAAAACAGGCGAAAGGAGCTTATATATTATTATTAAATAGCGATACTGAATTGATAGAAAACTCCATAAAATTCATCTATGAAAGATCAGTTTCTTTAAATGATCTTGGCGCTGCAACCGTTAAACTCATATACCAAAACGGTGAAGTACAACCCGCGGCTAATTATTTTCCCAATGTTAGTTTGCAGTTTCTAGAAGTAACACGTTTATTTCGCATTTGTAAAAAATATTATTTTAGCAAGCGGCCTACACTCGATTATAACAAAAATTTTACTGCAGATTGGATATGGGGCACATTCTACTTTTTTCCAAAAAAGAATCTTCAACTATTTGGCGGAAAACTACCCGATACATTTTTTATGTACGGTGAAGATGTTGAATGGGGGTATCTTCTTGCAAAGAAAAATTTAAAAAGTTATTATTTTTCCGATAGCACTATTATACATCATTCCGGAAAAAGCTTGTACCAGGAAAAAAATATCGCATTAACTAAAAACAGCCGTCATTTTATAAAAAAATATTATGGGAATTTACATTGCCTTGCATTCATTATCTTAACTGCTACATGTAATTTTATTGAAGACACAAAAAAGAAATTTCATTCTTAAAAAAAATGCAAAAAAAACTATCCATAATAGTAGCTACAAAAGACAGGAAAGATATTCTACTAGAATCAACCCTACAGAATATACTTGTTGCAAGACAGTTTAATTGCGAATATATTGTAGTAAATGACGGAGATGATTTTTCTTTTAGTACAGCCCTAAGTGATGTGCTATTACTCAATAATCAAAAAAAAGGTGTTTCGAAAGCAAGGAATACCGGTGCGGAAATCGCTACAGGCGAATTACTTTTTTTTATTGACGATGATATGTGGATCACATCAAAAACAATTGAGATAATCCTCTCACTACAAAAAAACAACTACTTTAATGATACTGTTGTGGTAATGAACTGGGCATATCCCGAACAACTACAACACAGCTTACAACATACAAAGATTGGCCGGTATATTTTGCAGGCAAATTATCATACGCTTGAAGGCAGGTCTAATAAAAAAATTGATTATACCCAACCCCTAGTATCAATAGATGGTATGGGAAGCGGTAGTTTTATCATTGCGAAAAATATTTTTGAAAAGATCGGTGGCTACAATGAGCAAATCATTTTTCAGGGAGAGGATATTGATATGGCCCGAAAAATAACGAAACAAAATTTTGCTATGCTTTTATCAACACCCGTTACCTGTTTTCATAATCAAAAAGACAGGTTAGATATAAAACATTTTTTATTAAGAGAAGAGAATGGTTATCGATCTCAGGTAGCGGCAGGAATGGTGGATATGAAAATATCCAAAATAAGAATTTATAGGCTACTGCTACCCTTTGCTCCTTTATTTAGAATATTATTTAACCTCACTCCGAATTCATCTTTTTTTGATTTGATTACATTCAGGCTAATTGGCATTTTATCTTCTCTTACTTATGTAAAAGCTATTCATTCGGAGGAAAGATAGTAAATTGAGCGCGATAGCTTATGAGCAATAAAATAACCATACTAACAGGCAAGGTTCCTTTTTTTTATTATGAAAGAAAAGCAAAGATCATGTATAAATCATTGCTGCAAAAATATGGAGACTATAAAGCTTCGCCCGGAGAATTATCAATGTATGGTGGTCATTATGGTGTAAGCAGAAGCATGATCGAAGGATTACAAAAGACAGGATATACTAATTTTAATTATAATCCTTCCAATCTTTCTCAAATTGGAGATATTGTTTTAGCAAGCGGTAATATTAATGTATTGAGACAAGCGATCAAATGGAAAAAGGAAGGAAAAATAAAACGGTTGATCGCAGGCCCTAACTTATGTGTATTACCAACCGATTATCCGGAGATCGCTTCACCTGAAATAGATACATATATTGTTCATGCAGACTGGTGTGCTGAAATATATCAAGAACTTTGTCCCGCGTTAAAAGGTAAGATGGCCTTGTGGCCCGCAGGAATTGACGAAGGTTTTTGGCAACCACAATCAAATCAACAAAAGACAGGGAAGAAAATATTGTTTTATAAAAAAAGGGCCGAAAAAAAATTATACGAAGATTGCATGGCCATCGCTAAAAAATATGGGTTTGAGGTAACGGAACTAATACGCGGCACTTATACTTTGCAACAATACAAAGAAGCATTAAATGAAACAGATTTCTTGATTCATTTTGTGGATCAGGAATCACAGGGAATTTCATTGTCTGAAGCCTGGAGCATGAACATCCCAACAATGGTCTGGAACAAAGGTATATGGACATATCAATCACAAACTTTCAAGTGCTCATCTGCACCATTTTTAACTGATAGCGCCGGCCGTTTTTTTAATGATGCCGAAGCATTTGAAAATTTATTTAAAACAGATCAATTTATACCGGAATTATATTCGCCCAGAAAATCAATACTTGATAAATTAACAGATAAAGCATCTGCCTCTATACTACTTGCTATTATTAATAGTAAATAACATGATAAAGTACTAACTCCGGGAGACCTTAGTATGTACCAATGATGTAAATTGCTGAATATTATTATGAAGAAGATTGTCCCAAAATATTCTATTCTATATTATATCCTGAGTGGTTGTAAAACGAGTTGGCTAAATATCCTTGCGTTATCGGCTTACAAAAAAGATTATAAAGAATTTCGTAAGCTTTCTTTGTCAACAAAGCAACGCTTTCCGTTAAGTTGGAAGAATAGATTGCCTTGCACAACAGATAAGACAATGAAAACGCCGTTTGATAGTCATTATATTTATCATCCCGCATGGGCTGCCAGGATATTAGCACAAACAAAGCCGGATCTACATATAGATATATCAAGTACTTTGCATTTTTGCACAATATTATCTGCGTTTGTGCCGGTAAAATTTTATGATTACCGGCCCGCAAATCTTGTACTTTCTAATCTGTCTTCTGAAAAAGCTGATCTGCTAAATTTGCCTTTTGAAAGCAACAGTGTTGTTTCTATAAGTTGCATGCATACAATTGAACATATTGGATTAGGCAGGTATGGCGATCCTTTAGATTATGATGGGGATATAAAAGCTATTAATGAACTGATAAGGGTTACAAAACAAGGTGGCGATATCTTATTTGTTGTACCCGTAGGCCAAGCTAAAATAATGTTCAATGGCCAGCGTATTTATAGTTATGAACAGGTGCAAGAATATTTTACAAATTGCACCTTGTTGAATTTTTCTCTCATCCCTGATAATGGGCCAATCATTAACAATGCAGACCCTTCCCTTGTAAAGGAGCAAACTTATGGGTGTGGCTGTTTTTGGTTTAAAAAAATATAATAATATAATTATGATCGTTTCTGAATTAATGGGAGGACTGGGAAATCAGATGTTTCAATATGCAATTGGAAGACAATTGGCCATAAAAAATAAAACCGATCTTTTTTTAGATACCCATTTTTTACTCGACAGATCTCCGAAAAAAAATTTCTCGTACCGCAATTACGATTTGAGTATATTTAATATTACACCAAAATTTGCACCCCTTGAAATATCAAAAAAATACAGCTCTTCCAGAAATCGTATTAAAAAATATTTACAAAAAATAATTAACCCCGGCAACTTACAGTATATTACTCAAACCGATTTTAATTTTATCCCGGATATTTTAAACAGTCCTGACAATACTTATTTGAGTGGCTATTGGCAAACAGAAAAGTACTTTAAAGAGATCGAAACTGTACTTCGGGCAGATTTTAGTTTCAAAAATACAATAGGTGAAAACACAAAAGAGTTAGTCAAAAAAATAAATGATTGTAACGCAGTATGCTTACACGTTAGAAGAGGAGATTTTGTAACCAATCCTACGCACGGCACTCCGGGTACTGATTACTACAAATCTGCAGAAACAATTATTTCACAAAAAATTATTAACCCTGTATTTTTTATATTTTCTGATGAGATAGACTGGTGCAAAGAAAATATACATTTATCAGGCGAAACATATTATGTTGGAGATGAGTTTACAGGAGAAAAATGCAGAGACTATTTTGAATTAATGATATTGTGCAAACACTTTATTATTCCCAATAGTAGCTTTGGCTGGTGGGCAGCATGGTTATCTAATAATAATAATAAAGTAGTGATCGCCCCTCGTATTTGGTTTAAAAATTCATCATGGAATACAATTGATCTAATACCTGATACATGGATAAAGATATAACAAGCCCCTTTTTTTCTATAATAATACCTACTTACAATAGAGCGTTATTAATCGGCAAAACAATTGACAGCATATTACAGCAACAATATACCAATTACGAGATAATTGTTGTGGATGATGGCAGTAGCGATAATACAGAAGAAGTACTTAAAAAATATGTCGCTGCTAATTTTAGGTATGTAAAAAAGGAAAATGGAGAAAGGGCTGCTGCAAGAAATTATGGCACCAGGATCGCCAAAGGAAAATACATCAATTGGTTCGACTCTGATGATATCATGTTTCCAAATCATTTAACAGAAGCTCGTAAAATGATCGAAAAATATAATGACGCCGAAATATTTGCACTTGGCTTTCAAGTACAAAATAATAGTGGAACAATAATGCAACGGTCTGCCTATACACTGCCCACTGTAAATAAAATAATGTATCGGGGTAACCATCTCGCCTGCAATCCTGTTTTTGTACGAAGAGATATTGCATTGCAAAATTTATTTAATGAAGACAGGGAATTAACTGTAAGCGAAGACTTTGAATTATGGTTACGAATGGCTTCGCGATTTCCTATTTATTGTACTAATATTATTACTTCGGCTTTGATTGTGCATAGCGAAAGAAGCATGCTGACAATGAATACAGCCGAAAAGCTAATTCCAAGATTCGAAAAGGTTAATCAATTAGTTATTGATGATAATAAAGTGGCCCAATTTTTGGATTCTAAAAAAAAGCTGTTTCTGGCTATTAATTACATGTTACTAAGTAGTACGCTGGCAATAGCAGGATATAAAAAACAAGCAATAAAGTTTTCTTTTAAAGCCATTGGTCTTTCTAAATTAGTTCTTTTTAAAAAGACTTTCTTTGTAACAGTTTGGTATCTTTCACCTTTCAGAAAAATCATCTAAAAAATTAATTCCATGTGCGGCATCGCCGGATACATATCTCTCAATAATACCCTTACGGAAAGCTGTTTAAAAAAGGCCACGGCACTTATACAACATCGTGGGCCTGATGCGGGAGGTTTCTATTTTTCTGAGGATAATAAAGTTGGATTGGCCCATCGTAGGCTATCTATTCTTGATCTATCAACCAATGCTAACCAGCCAATGTTTTCTGCCAATGGCAGATATTGTATCGTATATAATGGCGAAGTCTATAATTTTGCTGAACTAAAAGAACAGCTAAAAGATAAAGGAGCTTCTTTAAGAACAACGAGTGATACAGAAGTGATCTTAGAATTGTTTATTCAGCAAGGCCCTTGCTGCTTTGAAAAAATGAATGGCATGTTCGCTTTTGCGATTTATGATACAGAAGAGCGCTCCCTGATATTGAGTAGGGATCATGTTGGCATTAAACCATTGTTTTATTATCAGGATGAAGAAAATTTCGTTTTTGCATCAGAATTAAAAGTGATAAAATCTTTAATGGCTGATAGGCTTACTGTAAACAAAAAAGCTATTCCTTATTTTTTACATCTAGGCTTTATTCCTCAGCCAATGACTATTTATAATAATACCTATAAATTCCCATCGGCACATTATATAAAAATATATGTAGAAAAAACTTTCTTCGATCTATCCAAGCAAATTAAGCCTTTCTGGAATCTTGAAAGTAAAATTAAACCCGCTACAGTAAGCTCAGAAAAAATTGCAAAAGAGCAATTACATTCACTATTGCTCGATTCCGTGGAAAAACAATTAATAAGTGATGTACCTATCGGAACATTCTTAAGTGGAGGTATAGATAGTAGTTTAATAACAGCGCTTGCAGCAAAATTATCTCCCAATAAAAAAATACAAACATTTAGTATTGCCATTGATTCCGGCAAATTCAACGAATCGGTTTACGCAAAAAAGGTAGCAGAACATCTACATACAGAACACTACGAATTTCAAATAAAAGAAAAGGAAGTGGTAGAACTGGTAAATGAATTACTACCTACATATGATGAGCCTTTTGCTGATTCTTCCGCATTTCCAACCATGATCGTTAGCAGGCTTGCAAAACAACATGTAACGGTAGCGCTGACAGGCGATGGTGGTGATGAATTGTTTCACGGATACGGCATGTACAACTGGGCCAAACGATTAGCTAATCCTTTGATACCATTATTAAAACAACCATTATTTGCTGTGTCTAAAGTAATGGGCGATAAATATCACCGCGCGGGCAATATGTTTGCTTTTAATGACATAGATAATATCAACAGTCATATTTTTTCTCAGGAACAGTATTTTTTTACAGAACAAGAACTAGAGAATTTACTGGTAAACGATCCTTTCAATTTCACTTCGCTTAATGCAAAACCTACAATGGATAGACATTTAAGCGTGGCCGACAATCAATCTTTTTGGGATTTCAATACTTATTTAAAAGATGATCTGCTGGTAAAGGTAGACAGAGCAAGTATGCAGTATTCTTTGGAAGCCAGGGTTCCTTTATTAGATTATCGCCTGGTAGAATTTGCCTTTAATCTTGATGACCGATTAAAGATAAATAATGGTTCTATGAAGTACTTATTAAAAGAAGTATTGTATGATTATGTACCCAAAGAATTTTTCAATCGTCCCAAACAAGGTTTTAGCATCCCCTTAAATAAATGGTTAAGGACCGATCTTAAGTATTTAGTAGACAAATACACTTCTCAAGAGATCATTGAAAAATACAATTTTATAAATTATAAGGCTGTAAAAAATTTAAAAGAACAATATTATGGTGGTATGACTTACTTATATAACCGTATCTGGCTGATAATTTTGCTGCATTGGTGGCTTGAAGAAAACAAATAAAAAAGTTTACTTTGCTAAACAATGGCAATTAAAAAAATTCTCTTTATCTCATACGATGGCATGACTGACCCTTTGGGCCAAAGCCAGGTTATTCCTTACTTAGCGGGTTTATCAAAATATGGATATGAATTTACTATATTAAGTTGCGACAAGCCCGAGAAATATCTTGCGAATAAAGCGTATGTACAAAATTTAATAGCGCCTTACTCCATAAAATGGATCTCTATTCCATATCATAAAAACCCTCCGGTACTTTCTTCGATCTATGATTTTATTCAGTTAAAGAAAAAAGCAATTAAAATATACCACCAGGAGAAATTTGACATGGTGCATACCAGGGTCGGTTTACCTACATTAGTTGCTTTATATTTAAAGCAAAAATATAAAGTAAAATTTCTAAACGATATAAGAGGTTTTTGGGCCGATGAAAGAGTTGATGGAGGCATGTGGAACATCAAAAATCCCTTGTATAAAATTATTTATAATTTTTTCAAAAATAAAGAAACAGCTTGCCTTATAAAGGCAGACTATAATATTTGTCTTACTGATGTTGCTAAAAAAGAAATCCACAGCTGGAAAAATATTCCTGTTCAGCCTGTAGCTATTGAGGTAATTCCCTGTAGTGTTGACCTGAAATTATTTGATCCCGAAAATATTAATACTAATCTGCAACAAGTTCTAAAAAAAGAATTACATATTAGTGATGGTGATTTTATTATAAGTTATCTCGGTTCGATCGGGGGGTGGTATCTTACTAAAGAAATGATGCAGTTTTGTAAAATAGTAAGTGATAAAATACCTTTGGCAAAATTTATGTTTATTTCACCTAATGGGCATGATATGATTGCTGAAGCTGCTGCATTATATGGGCTATCCGCAGATAAGCTAATTGTTAAACAAGGTAAGCGACATGAAATACCTACATTATTATCATTTAGTAATTACTCAATTTTTTTTATAAAACCCTGCTACTCGAAAATATCCTCATCTCCCACCAAGCATGGAGAAATAATGGCAATGGGTATCCCGGTAATTACAAACAACGGTATAGGAGATGTAGAAAAAATTGTTACCGCTTATAATGCAGGCTATGTAATAAATGAATTTTCTACTACATCTTTCAATAGCATAATTGATAAAATAATTGCCGGCAATCATTTCGATAAAGTAACCATAAGAAATGGTGCCAAAGACTTTTATGATCTCGAAATAGCTGTAGAAAAATATAAAAAAGTTTACGCAAAAATATTCAACGATTGATCTTGGAGAAAAGAAAAAAAATATTGGTCATTTGTCCTTGTCCGGAAGGTATAGCTCCCGCGCAGAGATTAAAGTATGAGCAATATTTTAATAGCTGGAGAGAAAATAAATTTGACATTCAGGTATCGCCTTTTTTTAGTGAAAGGTTACAACAAATTTTATATAAAAAAGGTAATACACTCGAGAAAATTTATTGGGTTATAAGGGCCTACATAAAAAGGTTTTTTGAAATTTTCACTTTGCACAAATATGATGCAGTATATATATTTTTATGGGTAACGCCATTTGGCTTTCCGTTAATGGAATATTTATTTACCAGGATGAATAAGCATATTATTTATGATATTGATGACCTCATTTTTATGAAATCGATAAACGGCGTTAATAGTGCGACCGATTTTATAAAGGGTAAAAAAAAGCCATTCTTTTTAATGAGAAGAGCCAGGCATGTAATCACCTGCACACCTTATTTAACAAGTATTGCACTTAAATACAATACTAAAGTAACGGATATCTCTTCTACCATTAATACAGTTACCTATCAACCTGTCAATTCCTATAAAAATGATCATACAATAATTTTAGGCTGGAGTGGGAGCCACAGCACAGCTCCTTTTTTATATTTATTAAAAGATGCATTAATAGAACTGAATAAAAGAAGCCGTTTTAAATTGATGGTAATGGGCGCCGATGAATTTGCCATTGAAGGGTTAGATATAGAATTAGTAAAGTGGTCAGTAGAAAACGAAATACGAACATTGCAGCAATTTGATATAGGCTTATATCCCTTACCAATTGACAATGATTGGGTATTAGGAAAAAGCGGGTTAAAGGCATTGCAATACATGGGTGTTGGCGTACCGGTAATTGCAACTGCAATAGGTACAAATTTTCGTATCATTGAAGAAGCTAGAACCGGTTTTTTGGTAACTACAAATAATGAATGGATCAATACAATTGAACGTTTGATAAATGACCCTGAGCTGAGGAAAAGCATCGGTTTAGCGGGGCGTGAAAATGTTGTGAAAAATTATTCAATCAATGCAAATGCCCAAACCTATATAAATATTTTAAAATCGGTTTCTAAAGATTAGTTGCCAATTTTTTGTAATGAGTAATATGAATAACAAGCCTTCTACTAAAATTGATTTTACAATTATTGATTCTTTAAGAGGATTGGCTTCTTTATATGTTTGTATTGCTCATTGCAGAGGGGTTTTGTGGATAGGCGGCAATGAGTACATAAATCTCCATCCTTATAATACATGGCAATATAAAGACTGGCTCATTATGTTCACTTTATCGCTCACTAAATTAAGTGGCGAAGCGGTGATCTTTTTCTTTGTACTCTCAGGCTTTTCGATAGCGCATAGTCTAACCTATCAACCAAAAATTATTCCTTTTCTTTACAAAAGATTTATCCGTTTATACCCGCCTTATATATTGGGGTTTTTATTGGCAATAATTACAGTACTTATTCTAAAAACATCACCCGGTATTTTTTTCAGTGGAAAATACGATACCCTTTTATTTCAAAAAATAGCCGCCAGCTTAGTATTACTAACACCGGCTGGTATTATTAAAACACTACTATACTGTCCGGATCTGCATACAATAATTACTCCTTACTGGTCATTGGTATATGAAGTGATATTTTATGTCGGAGCTGTTTTTTTTGTGCGAAGCTTAAGATCGTATTATATAGTAAGCTGTATATTTTTTGCTGCTGGTTTTTTTATTGGTTATCTACTTCCGACATACACCACAAGTTCAGTATTGTATGAATTTTTGTTTCAGTACAATTTTTATTTTATGGCGGGGATATTTGTCTACCATAATATTGATAAAATAAATAACCGGCAATTGATCGTAAATAAATATTGGTGGGTTACATGTTTGTTTCTTTATTTTTTTATGATAGGACTTGAGTCTACCATAAAAGAGAGGTATAATATTTCTTTCATAATAGCAACAGTAGTCTGTACCATAATGATCTGTAATATGCTGAGTAAAAAAATCTTTATAGCTCCGCTGATTCAGATCGGAAAATTTAGTTACACGTTATATGTTGTTCATTTTTCGGTTGCGATATTGGTCGCTTATTTGCTATTCACCTTTTTGCATGTACAACCACCTTATATATATTCTTTTTTCTACTGGATAGGCGCTGTATTTATATGCGTAGGTGTAGCATACTTGTTTTATATATTGGTAGAAAAGCAAACGAAAACATATTTGGATATTCTTAGAAAGAAAAATAAAGAAACTATTTAAAAATAACATACACCGCCCAGCTCATAAAATAAGCCAGTCCGGTCATATACACTAATTGGATCAAGGGCCATTTCCAGCTGCGCGTTTCTCGTTTTACAACAGCCAATGTACTCATACATTGCATTGCTAATACATAAAATATCAAGAGCGATAATCCTGTTGCCAGGTCGTACACTTTGCTACCATCGGGCCTTACGGCCGCTTGCATTTTTTGTCGGAGTGTGGTGTTATTTTCATCTGCATCTTCTCCAACACTATATAATGTTGCCATTGTTCCCACAAATACTTCTCTTGCAGCAAAAGAAGTTATCAAAGCAATACCAATTTTCCAATCATAACCCAATGGCGTAATGGCCGGTTCAATTGCTTTTCCTAAAGTACCTGCGAAAGAAGTTTGTAATAAAGCAGTTTTGCGTTCCTTATTATATTCTTTTGTTTGCTGTGGATTCTGTTGTATCAGTATTGCATATTTATCTCTAACAGCAGCCATTTTTTTGGGTGGACCATAAGTGCTCAACGCCCATAACAAAAGGCTGATCACCATAATTACTTTACCTGCATCAAACACAAATATTTTTGCTTTTTCTATCATGGTAGTCAAAGCATTCTTCCATCTTGGCGCACGGTAGACAGGCAATTCTAAAATGAAAAAACTTTTCTCTTTAATATTGATGAACCATTTCATTACATAAGAAACGATCAGCGCCATTACAGTTCCCAATAAATAAAGTCCCATCATCACCAATCCTTGCAGACTTAAAAATCCAAAATATAATTTAGATGGAATGACCAGTGCAATTAAAATAGTGTATACCGGCAACCTCGCACTACAACTCATTAGTGGCGTAACCATTATTGTCAGCAATCTTTCTTTTCTATTCTCAATATTTCTTGCCGTCATGATAGCAGGTACAGCGCAGGCCAAACCACTGATCATCGGCATTACGCTTTTTCCATTCAATCCAACCTTGCGCATTAATTTATCAGTTAAAAAACTGATACGTGCCATATAGCCTGTGTCTTCCAACAAAGTGATCAATCCAAACAAGATCATTATCTGAGGAATAAAAACCATGATACCGCTCAACCCTGCTACTACCCCATTGATCAAAAGATCGCTCCACCAAACCTGCGGTAATATGCCAGAAAGAAAACCACTGAAATGCCCGAACGCCCACTCAATAAAATCCATCGGATATTGCGCTACCCAAAACACACTCTGAAATAATAAAAATAAAACGCCGATCAAAATGATATAACCCCATTTGCGATCGAGTAATATATTATCGAGTTTTTCTGTGAAGAGTGCTTTTTGTAACGGATCAACCTCAATAACGGTTTGCTGCATGATATGTTTAATGCGCCCATACCGTTGCATGATCTCTTCTGCCTGCGTTTTGGTAGGATTGAATTTTGTTGCGACTTCTGCAGCTTCAATATCTTTTTGTAAGACAGCGCCTAATTCAAAATTTTCATGATTGATCAGGTAATGCAAAGCAGTATAGCTACTAATATCAGGTATCAATGTTTTCAATGCATCTACAGAATTTTCCGCTAATGCATAACTATCAATAAATTCTCTCGGTGCAATAAAGTTGGCATTCGCCGTATCTTCAATTACTTTTTTTAATTGTGGTATGCCTTTATTTTTTCTTGGATTGATAACAACAACCTGCACGCCTAATTCTCTTTCTAATCCGCGGATATCGATCTGCGTTCCTTTTTGATTGGCAAGATCCATCATGGTCAGCGCCACCACAACAGGAATTTTAAGATCAATTATTTGTGAGCAGAAAAGTAAATTGCGTTTAAGATTGCTGGCATCTGCCACTAACAAAACCATATCAGGTTTTATATCTTCATCTTGTTGTAACAAAACCCTGTAAGCCACCCATTCATCGGCACGTTTAGGATACAAACTATAAGTACCCGGCAGATCAATAATATTAGCAGAGAAAGTTTCTGAAATAGCAGCATTACCTGTTTTCTTATCTACGGTAACGCCCGGGAAATTGCCCACTTTTTGATTCAATCCCGTTAAAGTATTGAACAAAGAGCTTTTACCGCTGTTAGGATTACCTACTAATGCTATATTTATTTTTTTCGCCACAGTTATAATATGCGCAAAATTAACTGTATTGACTTGCATCCACTTACGATTTAAGAAAGATGCAACACTTAAATATCGGATTGATGGCTAAATTTGTACAAATAGTCAAAATAAGACTTAAATGAAATTAAAAATTGATAATGATGCATTGATCGAAGAGTTCTTTGAAGGCACTCTTTTATTGGGGCTCGTTGCGCCTATCAAGGATTATCAATTTAGCTGGCAGTTGAATCAAATGCTTGGATTTGATTTCAGGATCAATAACGAAATAGAGATCCAGCTCAATAAAAAATCACGCACTTATTTTTTCTCCATTTATCAATATGCAGTGCCATCAACCTCTTTGGTGCATTATCTGTACAACAACCAGTTCGATGGAGAATATCTGTTGCCTGAATTTAAGCACCTTGATTTTTTGTGGTTGATACAGGGAGATGAAATAACACCGGAAGAATTGAATGCATTAATGCAATCAATAAGAGCTTTGCCCAATGTTCAGTTAGTGACTGAAATGACCAATGAAAAAATAAAAAATAAACAACATCTTATATTTTAAAAAATAGGCCGGTGATAAACATCACCAGCCTTTCTTACCTCTGAAACCACAAGAAAAATCGCTTAATTATATCAAATAAATATTTTTAATAATATTATTAAAGTAACCCATTTTTTATCGTTTAACATAAGAATAACGTTAAGTTAGTCTTTTTTATTTTCATTTCACTGTATTTGAAACACATTCTTGATATTTATTATTTATTTATGTTATCGAAGCAAACATTACTAAATACCAAGATATCTAACGAATTGCTGTTCCTCACGTTATAATAAATTACTTTTGCGCCACAAATGGAAAAATCAAACTTTATAGATTACATCAGAATATTTTGTCGCAGTGGTCATGGCGGTGGAGGTAGCAGGCATTTTATGCGTACAAAATTCGATGCAATGGCAGGGCCTGATGGTGGAGATGGCGGACGAGGTGCGCACATTATTTTAAGAGGCAGTTCACAATTATGGACCTTACTGCATTTACGCTATTACAAGAACGTACTGGCAGAAGACGGACAACACGGAGATAAAAATAACAGCACCGGAAGAAATGGTAAAGATATCATTATCGAGGTACCATTAGGTACTATCGGAAAAGATGAGGAGACGGGCTTAAAAGAAATTGAAATTCTGGAAGACGGACAAGAAATAGTTTGGGTAAAAGGCGGTCGTGGCGGTTTAGGTAACAGCAATTTTAAAACATCGACTAACCAGGCTCCTGAATATGCACAACCGGGCGAAGATGGATCTGAAGGATGGAAAATATTAGAACTAAAAGTATTGGCAGATGTTGGTCTGGTGGGTTTTCCTAATGCAGGCAAATCAACATTGTTATCTGTTATCACTGCAGCAAAACCAAAAATTGCAGATTACGCTTTCACTACATTAACACCGCAGTTAGGCATTGTTGATTATCGTGACGGAAGAAGTTTTTGTATCGCAGATCTTCCGGGAATTATTGAAGGTGCTGCAGAAGGTAAAGGGCTCGGACACCGTTTCCTGCGCCATATCGAACGTAACTCAATTCTACTTTTCCTGATCCCTGCAGATTGTGCAGATCACAAAAAAGAATTCGAAATATTATTGAATGAGCTGGAAGAATACAATCCCGAAATGTTGCAAAAAGATTTTGTGATCGCCATCAGCAAAAGCGATATGCTCGATGATGAATTAAAAGCCGCTATCGAAAAAGAATTACCTGAAAATGTCCCACATATTTTTATCTCATCAGTAACAGGTTATAATTTACCTGCGTTAAAAGATCTGTTATGGAAGACCTTAAATGCACCAAAGGATATTTAGTTGATCAGCATTTGTATTTCAATGTAACATCGTTGCGTCGCACACTGCAACGGTATACCATTATTGGGCACTAACTGATCTGTTCATTGATCACTGCTTCTTCGGGTGATGTTCCTATTTCTGTATTGAGTACCATATAGACATCTCCGTAACCAGCTTTCGAATTATTTTTTATGCCAACGCGCACTTTATTTTTATCTACAATTTCAAGTAAGATACATGGCTTCACTTCATTGTTACCAAAGCTTATATAATAAGTATCATTGATGATCAACTTAGGCGCATTGCGCATACTGATGTGCACAGGCTTAACGCTTTTATTTACACTGATCGTTCTATCGTCTTTTTCTTTCATATTAAGGTGCTTTTATCTCAAGGATCTTACTCCGTATCGCCTGATAACTTTCTCTCGAAATAGCTTCCGGTTTTCCGATCAAGGTTGCTACAACTTTCGATGCAGGATTTTTTCTTTTAAACTCTTCCATTATCCTATCCTCTGCCTGGTTGGGCCTATAATCTTCCGTGTTGGAAAGAACAGCAATACGTTCTTTAGCTTCCTGTACTTTTCCATCAATGGTTACCTGGTATGTTAGTATGTAATAATTCATAGCTATAGTTTTTAATTAATAATGCCTAATACAAAAACGATGCCTTAGAATGACGGAAATAAAAAAGCCCGCAACAATCGTTACAGGCTTTAAGCTGTAGGGGGAGGGATCGAACCTCCACGAAGCAGTTAGCTAAAGCACAAAGAGTTAGTGGTCAATCCTGGTCGGCCTGACAGGTCGGCTCTATGCTAAAATTTATTCTGTTATCTCCACCCCCGAGACAAGAGGGCATGTCTGCCAAAAATTTCATCACCCCACAATTTTTAGTAGTTATTCACTACCATAAGAACTTTGATAACACAAATCTACATAAATCAACCATTACTTAGATATAATCTAAGTATTATTTTAAAAATATAGATAATATTCAATAATTAATATGTAATATTGGATATTAGTTAAAAACACACCTCCAAATGGCAGCTAAATTAAATCTTGACAAATTAGACTTGCAGATAATTGACGCCATGGTAGCCGACGCAGAAATATCCTATGCAGAGTTAGGAAAGAAATTATTTGTAAGCGGCGGTACCATTCATGTACGCATAAAAAAATTAGAAGAGTCCGGCATCGTAAAAGGAAAGAAATTAAATGTTGACTTAAAACAATTGGGTTATGATATCACCGCTTTCGTTGGTATCTACTTAGAAAAAAGTTCATTGTATGATAATGTAGCGAAAGAGCTGACCAGCATTCCGCAAATTGTACGCTTAAATTATATCACCGGCAACTACAGTATGTTCATTGAAATTGTATGCAAGGATATTTCTGATCTGCGTTATGTATTGCATGATGCTTTACAAAAGATAAAAGGCATTGAACGTACGGAAACTTTTATTTCTTTAGAAGAAGGATTTAACAGAAGTATTCAGGTATCATAGTACTAATCATAATTTTCCTTTTGATCTATATTTTTCCAATACTCTTTTAAATCAATATCAGTAAAATGCCTCCACGAAGCAATTAAATAAATTAATAGCCATAAAAGAAAAATATCCTGTCCATAAAAAATAGGTATCACATCTTTCCCTATATTAACACTAATTGTATTCACAGTAAACGGAATGTAAAAAGATAAAACAGTAAAAAAACCCAATATCAAAGTTATCCCAAGTGCTAATACCGCAATTTTATGACGCCAAAAGAAAAGCCCAATATTAATTGGCAAAATAGTTAATCCCACGATATGCTCCCATAAAAAATCTTCATTTGTTGTTTCAATAGTAAAAATGAGAATTATAGCAGACACAATTAAAATAATAAGTGGTAAAAAATCTAACAAGTATTTTATTTTATTTTTTGTCATTTTATTAATTATTTTAATTCTTCACATCCAATGCATCTCTCAATCCATTACCTAATAAATTAAAAGACAATACCAGTAACATAATAGCAAAGCCGGGCACCAATGCTAACATCGGGTTATGAGTGATGATGAAATTGTAATTCTCTTTTATCATCAATCCCCAGCTCGGTTGTGGTGGTTGTACACCGATACCTAAAAAACTTAAACCTGCTTCCACAATTATTGCAGTCGCAAAATTACTCGCAGCGATTACCATCACCGGACCAAAAATATTTGGCAAGATATGCCGGCCGATTATTCTCACATCTGTATAACCCAATGCCCTGGCTTCTTGTATGTATTCTAATTCTTTAATGGCCATTACTTGGCCACGTATCAAACGCGCTACACTCACCCACATCGTTAAGCCTACGGCAATAAATATTTGCCAGAAACCTTTTCCCAATGCTAACGTAATAGCAAACACCAATAACAAGGTGGGAATGCTCCAGGTAACATTTATCAGCCACATGATAACGGCATCAACACGGCCCTTGTAATAACCTGCAATGGCTCCTAATAAAATACCAAGTGTTAAGGATATAAGTACTGCGATCAATCCTACTGCTAAACTTACCCTTGTGCCAATGATCAGTCTGCTTAAAATATCACGTCCAAATGTATCTGTACCTAGCCAATATTTTTTTGTACAAATATTGTCCGTCAATAAATTTTCAGGGTGACCGTTTGTAAGTTGAGCGATTGAATATTGTTGCGCTACTGCCGTATCATCATCTACATATTTATTTACAAACAGTACATCACCTTTTATTGAATAATCTTTGATCGGTACAAAACGATACGCATCAGGCTTACCGTTCATTAATTGAGCAAGCCAACTAATATCATTATTTCTTTTATCAGGAACTTTTAGAAAAAGCTGCGTATAGCCCGGATGTTTTGCCTGTATCTCTACCGTCTGCAGATCTGCATTGGGCGAGCCATCCGGTGCAATAAAATAACCGAAGATAGAAATGAACACCGCCGCTGCAATTATTGTCAAACCTAACAAAGCGCCCTTATTTTTTATAAGTCGCTTCCAGATCTGGTTATTGAATGATTGGTGCATATTGTAATGTACAAATTTAGCTACTTACTGTACTTTTCTTTCTTTCCATTTATATGAACCGAATTTGCCGAGCCAACCTGCAATGATCGTATACAAAATATGAAAGGGCTGAGAAAAAGTAAACCAGGAGACTATTTTTTGTTTAGAAAAAAATGTAGCGACGGGATAGATGAATAACAATTCAATCAATACTTTTATAACAAACACATACAATAACAGCCACATTACTCCACTACTATGATAACCGATCAATGCAATTAAGCCAAGTATAGTCAATAAAAAAAGCCACACATTAAAAAAGTAAACAAGCACCAACACCCAAAAGATCCGCTTGTCTTCAAACTTATCCGATTTACTTGCCCAGCGAATTCTTTGATTAAAAAAATCAGCCAATGTTTCCATTGCCTGTGTTTCTACAATGGCTTGTGGTGATTTTAGAAACATGACTCTTTCAGGATAGCGTTGATAAATTTTATGCATCAGTAACATATCATCGCCACTGGCAATAGTATCAATTCCTTTAAAACCATTCACTTCGTCAAAGGCTTTTCTTTCATACGCAAGGTTAGCACCGTTGCACATACTATGAAATTTTTTATGAACCGATGCGCCTGTAATGCCCTGCAGCGTTATAAAATCAAGCGATTGAAATATTTTTAAAAAACTATTTTCATTATAATAAGCAACAGGTGCGGCGATCAATGCCGGATGATTTTGTTCGTAAAATGTAGCGATGCATTGGAGCCATGTTTTGGGTACAATACAATCTGCGTCCGTAGTTACGATCAATGTTCCGGATGATTGTTGTATGGCGACATCGATGGCTTTTTTCTTGTACGAATTAAGAACACCTCCTTCTGTAAAATCTTTTAAAGAGATCAGTTTTACATTATTGGCCGCAAAGCTTTTTACGATCCTTTCCGTTGTATCAGTAGAATGATCATCAACAATAATGACCTCAAATAAATGCGCGGGATAATTTTGATGCAAAATTGAACTTAAACAAATGCCTATGTTTTGCTCCTCATTTCTTGCAGGAATGATGACTGAAATTTTTGTGTGATTTACTTCTTTCGTTGAAATAAAAAATTCAGGAATAGATAGCCAGCTTTGTCGGTAAAAAATAATAAGTCCGGAGTAGACGAGGATAAAGAACAAGCTGATACAATACAGTACGATCATGGAATTGATATTAGTAGCAGGGATTAGTATCAAAAACAAACACTATCAATCAAGTCTTGCGACTACTACTTTATATTTACGACCATTACTCGTCTTCCATGCTTCCTTTAGTGTAGCGTTTGATGATCCCTCTACCACTTTCTCTGATAAAAGTTACGATCTCATCACGCTCGTCTGTAGCTTGCAATTCTTCTTCAATGAAATTAAGCGCCTGAGAAGTGTTCATCGCTTTATTGTAAATAACGCGGTAGATATCTAATATTTGATTGATCCTGTCTAGAGAAAAACCTCTGCGTTTTAAACCTACAGAGTTTACACCTGCATAGCTTAATGGCGCACGGCCTGCTTTGATATATGGAGGAACATCTTTACTTACCAATGAGCCACCGCTAACGAATGCGTGTTGCCCTATTTGTACAAACTGGTGGATGGCACACATACCGCCTAAGATGGCAAAATCACCCAATACAACGTGACCGGCCATTTGTGTATTGTTACTCATGATGCAGTTGTTACCAACGATACAATCGTGCGCAATATGGCTGTAAGCCATGATCAAGCAGTTGTTACCAACTTTGGTTGTCCACCTGTCTTTACTTCCCCTATTAATAGTTACGAATTCACGAATGGTTGTATTATCGCCGATTTCAACAGTCGTTTGTTCACCTTCATATTTAAGATCCTGAGGAATTGCTGCAATTACAGCTCCCGGGAAAATGCGGCAGTTCTTTCCAATTCTTGCTCCGTCCATGATAGTAACGTTACTGCCTATCCATGTGCCTTCGCCAATTTCAACGTTTTGATGAATAACGCTAAAAGGATCAACCTTTACATTGGTTGCCAGCTTCGCATTAGGATGTATGTATGTATGAGGATGAATCATATTATTTTGTGTTGCCAGTTTTATTATTTTTCCCGTTTCTTGGCCCGATGGTAATGAGTTTTTCAAATTCATAGGATAAAGTTAACTGATTAGTAAATTAATAACCAATTAATTACGCTTAACTATTTGAGCGGTAAGATCTGCCTCTGTACACAGCTTATTACCTACAAATACACTACCCCTCATAGTACAAATACCACGACGGATGGGCTCTGTAAGCTCCATTCTTAGTAACATTGTGTCTCCCGGAACCACTTTTTGCTTGAATTTGCAGTTTTCGATCTTTAAAAAATACGTGTCGTAATCACCCTCCGGCATCGCATTTATGCATAAAATACCTCCTGTTTGTGCCAATGCTTCAATTTGTAAAACACCCGGCATGATCGGATTTCCCGGAAAATGGCCCTGGAAATAATACTCGTTAAATGTTACATTTTTAATACCAACGATCACTGAATCTGTCAGGTCAATAATTTTATCTACCAACAAAAAGGGATAACGATGAGGTAATGTTTTTTCTATTTGTTGAAAATTATATACTGCCGGTTGATTAGGATCATACGTAGGGAAATCTTTTGTATGCCTGTTCTTTTTGATGTATTGCTTTATCTTTTTTGCAAACTCAACATTACTGCTGTGCCCCGGGCGATTGGCTATAATATTAGCTTTGATAGGATAGCCAATTAAAGCAAGATCACCAATCACATCTAATAGCTTATGGCGCGCAGGTTCGTTAGGAAAACGCAGTTCTAAATTATTTAAATACCCTTCGCTTTTTACTTCTACATTATCTCTGCCAAATGCTTTCGCAAGCCTTGCCATTTCATCTTTAGTTACCGGCCTGTCTACTACAACGATCGCGTTATTGATATCACCGCCTTTTACAAGGTTATTATCTAACAACATTTCCAATTCGTGTAAAAAACAAAAAGTACGGCAAGGAGCTATCTCTGTTTTAAATTCTTTGATATTTTTTAAAGTAGCGTATTGCGTTCCTAATACCGGAGAATTAAAATCAATTAAGGTGGTGATTTTGTAATCGGTAGATGGCAAAGCTGTCATTTCTACTCTTTTCACTTCATCGTAATATGTGATATTAGTATCGATGGTATACCAAACCTTCGTTGCTTCCTGTTCTAATATACCCGCTTCTTCGATGATCTCAATAAAAGGTCTGCTGCTACCGTCGATAATAGGTATTTCAGGGCCATTTATTTCAATTAAGCAGTTATCTACGCCCATACCTACCAAAGCAGCTAGAATATGCTCTACCGTGCTCACTTTCACAGGTCCCTGTTCAAGGGTAGTTCCTCTGGATGTATCTGTTACCAGGTCGCAATCAGCCTTAATGATAGGCATTCCCGGAAGATCAAGGCGTTGAAATTGGAAACCGAAGCCAACATTGGCCGGTTTTAAGGTCATATCCACATTTATACCTGTATGAAGTCCTGTACCTGAGATACTTATGGGAGCTAGCAGTGTATGTTGTTTATCTGGATTAAAGTTATTATCCATGCGTAAATCGAAAATTTTGTTGGCAAATATATTTAAAATTAAATGCCGACGGTACTTATGGGCAGATAAAAGGCAACTCTTTTAATTAAAACTGAAAATGGAAGCTTCCGAAAATGCCGAAATTAGATGTTTTATTATCTGTGGGCAAGGCTCCTGGCGATACTCTCCATACTAAATCAAGTCGCAGGATCCTTAAAATATTATCGATACCCGTACCAACTTCTATGTAAGATTTACCATTTAAGGTCTGAAAAGTGTTGGTTGAGTTATTTAATTTGCTATTAGCATCATCCAACGATCCCCAAAGTGCCTTTACATTCCAGAATTGTCTCCATTTTAATTTACGGGTAAGCGGAATGAAACGGAATAAGCCTGATCCAAAATTATGTTCCACATTGATTCCTATATATTGATCTGCTAAATACTCGAACCTCGTCATTAAGTTGAATGAGTAGGGATCGTAGTAATGAAGATCATTACCCGGCAAGTTTACTAAAAAAGGATAAGGCAATGTTCCAAAAACTTTTCCTGCATATGCACGGTAAGTTAAAGACCCGTATGGCGATATTTTAATAACATCACTTATATCCATCGATAGTTTTGTGTAAGTGTAAGCGCTGTGCAAAACACCCGGTATCCCTTGTTCTGCCATTACTTCAACAGTAGGGTATCTTGTTCCTAAAGAATATTGAAAATAATCTCCGTCTAAAAATTGTTCCAGATATGCAAAACGTAATTTAAGCGCTACTGAAAAACTTTCTAAAGGATCTCCTGTTGTTGTAGGATAATTGCTCGCTAATGGTAAATTTTCAAGCGGTGTATATTTTCTGTCTGCTACGAATACCTGCGTTGAAAAACCACCACCTATTTCATTGTAGGCATCAAAACTTATCTCTTGTTTAGAAATAAACTTTCTTGTAATATTTGGTTTGCGGATCGCAACGGTAAAAATGTTATCCTGACTTATTTGCCCTAATGAACTGATACCATAATCGATATCATTAAAATATTTTGCGTGTAATGTAAAGCGCTTGGGCAAACGATTGACGATCCAATAGGCTTCGCCCATTCCCTTTAATTTTTCATCTTTTGTGCCATATGCTAAATATCCATGCAAATAAACATCTTTAAATAACTGTGGTGTATTACCCAGATCAAATCGATACCGCGTACCCTCCCATTGGTTCACACTTACCCAGTTGAACCATGGGCCAATTTCGAAGTTGCCGTATTTTCTATAACCCGTTGCTAAAAACTGCAGGTCTTTCCGCAGCCGCGTAAACTTTGGCATTTGTAGCAGCTTATCTACCGTAGTGTATATAGCAAGTTCATTTTTTGATAAGGTATCGTGGCGGAGTTTGTTCCAGTCAGAATCACTTACATCATTTACACCCGGTTCTGTTTTTATTACGTCTTCGATGTTCTGCTTTTTTAATAATGCTGTGATCGAATCGCTATTGACAACAATATTTTTATAGGAGGTAGTTTTTCTTCCGATGAAAGTGAGCGATTGTTTTCCGAGTACATTAAAATCAGCAAAGAATTTATCGCGCGTTAAAAAATAAATAGAATCGTTTACAGGAGTAAATTCCTGGAAGACACTGATTCGTGTGATAAAATTAATATTCGCCTCTTTGCCCAGGTAGAGAGAAATTTTTGTGATCTGGTATGTCTTTTCCATGATCCATGCATCACCCTGAAACGTACTCTGGCCAGGATGTTTAGGACTAAAAACGAAATGATATAATTTTTTTCCGTTCACTATTTGTGTATCAGGTGAGGAGAAATTATAATACTGGTATGCTTCATCATTTAAAGGGCCAATAAAATCTTTGTCAATAACAGTTATATAATTTCCATACACATTTACATTCTGATTCATTACACCCAATAGCTTGCTCATACTTTCATTCTTAAAGCCTTTTGTATTGCTGGCTTTAATATCTTCATAATAACGCTTCGGACTTTTTTGAAAAGAATAATCACTAACGGTCTCTAAAAGATATGCAGGTAAAAAAGGGTCTTTTTCAGATGTGCTATCAATATTATTAAATACAAAAGAAAATGGTTTGAGAAAAAATACTTTTTGTACTTTTTTTGGATTGAAGTTTTTAATATCAACCTCTAATTTATTGTAAGCTTCGTAACTGAAGTTGGATAAGTTATACCGGTTGTACTGTTTTTTCTTTTTCATCATCATGCGCCACAATAATAAACCACGCCCTATCGATCTGCCTCTTACCACTACTTCATTACTTGGCCTGCCACGTTGTAAAAGAACAAGGATATTTTTACCGTTGATAGATGAATCAATTGCTATTTTAAAATCTTCGTAGCCTACATAACTTACTACTAAGGTATCAGGCGTAAACTGATCGAAATGAAAAGTGAAATTGCCAAGACTGTCGGAGGTTTTACCGTACCCAGTTCTTGCCATATAAACAGAAGCATAACCAATAGGTTCATTGGTATGTCCGTCTTGAATTGTTCCTGTAAAATTAATTCCACCTATATCTGCCGGAATACTGATTGATAATGCTTTTACGGGTTGCAAAAGAATAAGGATATTTTTATCCCTGATAGATGAATCACAAGCAAATTTAAAATCCTCGTAACCGGAATCACTTACTGTTACTGTATCAGCAACAGACATATCGAATTTAAATGTAAAGCTGCCAAGACTATCAGAGCTGCTGCTTAAACTGTCTTTTGGAGAATGAACAAGAGCTTTGTTGATCGGCAACTTAGTAACCCCATCCTGGATCGTTCCGGAAAAACTAACTATCTGCGCATCCACTTTAAGTAGCACAAAAAATAAAGAGAAGACCAATAAAAGTTTTCCTGTAAGATTCAATTCCGGTTAGTTAAGTTTATATAAATAGTATTATTTCCTGGCCAGTAGTTCTTCCAATAATTTTTCCAATTCTTTTACTCTTTTCTCTAAGCCTGGTAACTGACGTGTAGCAGCCTGGCTGCGAAGTGCTGCAGTATAATCATATGCCGGAGAACCGGTAAGTGCAGTATTAGGTTTTTTTACAGATTTGCTTACGCCGCTTTGCGCGTTTATTTTACTACCATCAGCTATTTGAATATGACCAACGATACCAACCTGTCCGCCGATCATAACATTTTTGCCAATTTTTGTACTGCCGCTGATACCGCTCTGCGCTGCTATCACTGTATTATTGCCCACTTCTACATTGTGCGCTATCTGCACCAGGTTGTCGATCTTCGCACCTGCTTTAACAAGCGTGCTGCCAATGGTACCTCTATCAATAGTAGTGTTAGCACCTATTTCAACATTGTCTTCAATTATTACATTACCAATTTGTGGCACTTTTCTAAATGTGCCATCAGGTAAGGGAGCAAACCCAAATCCATCTCCACCAACAACCGTTCCCGCATGTATCACTACATTGCTGCCAATGATACAGCCGTGATAAATTTTTACACCCGGATGAATAATGGTATTGTTTCCTACAACAACATCATCTCCAATAAATACGTTAGGGAAAATTTTAGTACCATTTCCTATCATTGCTTTTTCACCGACATATGTGAAAGCGCCAATAAATACATTTT
>JABDBG010000034.1 GCA_013288745.1 Bacteroidota bacterium | reverse complement strand
GACCATCAGCTGTGGGGTTTGAGATATGTCCACCATTTGATGAAAAGCCATATCCTACTACTTCTCCTAAAATGTTAGCGCCTCTTTTTAAAGCCGATTCTAAACTTTCTAAAATAACGGTAGCTGCGCCGCCGCTCGGAATTAAACCATCACGATCTCTGTCAAAAGGTTTTGATGCTTTTGTTGGATCTGCTTCCATAATTGAAAATGCAGACAGGGCATCGAAATTACCCATTGCGTAATGATTCACTTCTTGTGCACCACCACAAATGATCATGTCTTGTAACCCGGTTTTTATAAAATGGTATCCTAAACCAATGGCATGCGAACCGCTTGCACAGGCAGCACTGATGGTAAAGTTTACCCCTCTTAATTTAAATATCGTAGCCAAATTCATTGTCACTGTTGAATTCATTGTCTGAAAAACGGACCCTGAACCAACCAACATGGTATCTTTTTTTGCACGAATGATATCGGTAGCCTCAATAATAGGTTTAGCACAGCTATCATTACCGTATAAGATCCCCACTTCTTTAGCATTCAGGTAATCCATATCAATGCCTGCCTGCTTCAATGCTTCTACCGTTGCTACATAAGCGTATTCACCTTGTTCGGGCAACATAATACGAGATCTTCTATCTAATAAATCCTTGAGATTGGGCCTTTCTATATAACCTGTTAAACCGGAGCGGTACCCGAATTCTTTTCTAATAGCGTCTAATACGATACCTGATTTTCCCTGATACAAAGAGTTCTTAACCTCATCAAGATTTTTTCCGATGCAAGAATAAATACCCATCCCCGTGATCACCACTCTGTTCATAATAAAAAAATCTGACGCTTTTATGATTAACAAACAGGCATAAATACCTGATCTTATAAAGATTTAAGTCACGAAAATAACGATAAATTAACTGAATTTCTAATACTTATGTATAAAATAAATTTTTAATACATATAATACTGATTATGAATATAATCCACCATTAATAGAGAGTACTTCGGCGGTAATATAACTTGCTTCGGGAGAGGCTAAAAAGCCAACCGCATGTGCAACTTCTTCCGGTAAACCAAAGCGTTTTACGGGTATCATAGATTGTAATTCTTTCTCATTTAATCCTTCGGTCATATCAGTTTTAATAAAACCGGGGGCAACTGCGTTGACGGTAACGCCTCTTCTGCCAACTTCCTGCGCCAATGCTTTTGTAAAACCAATGACACCTGCCTTTGCTGCCGAGTAATTTGTTTGTCCCGGTAATCCTTTCAATCCAGACAAAGAAACGACATTGACTATTCTCCCATATTTTTTAGTCAGCATGCTATTGATCACCAAACGGGTAACAAAAAATGTTCCGTCTAAGCTCGTTCTGATAACACTATCCCACTGTTCATCCTTCATCCACATCAATAAACCGTCGTCTTTAATACCGCCATTATTGATCAATACTTCAATAAATTTTTCTGTGTTGGTTTCTATCCAGCCGCCTAAAATGGTTGCTATCTCTTCTTTGTTAGACAGATCAAAACGCAGTAATTCTCCCGTGCCGCCAGTTGCTTTTATTTTATCCAATGTTTCATTAGCAGCCGCTTCATTGCCTTTGTAGTTAACGATGATATGGTAACCCATACCAGCTAATTTGTAACAGATCGCTCTTCCTATTCCTCTTGATCCCCCGGTAACTAATGCGCATTTCATATTGTACAATTTTTCTTTTTATAAAGTCTGATAAGGTATTATTTTTTTGAAGAAACGATCGGATCGGTATTTTCAAAATAGGTCTTTATTTTTTCTATGTCTTTATACTTTGGCGTATCCTCCACAAATTTTGGAAATATTTTTCTGATGGTAGTGTACAAAGATTTTGTTGAAGATGATAAACGCGGAACACAATCTAAATAATCGATCGCCTGTAATATCGTCATCATTTGTATCGCCAATACTTCAAAAGAATTATCGATCACTCTTTTCGTCATCAATGCCGCATTGCAACCCATACTAACAATATCCTGGTTATCGTTATTGTTAGGAATACTATGCACGTACATTGGGAAGGATAAGGTCTGGTTTTCTGCCGTTGTTGATACTGCGGTAAATTGTACACCTTGCATGCCAAAGTTAAAACCAAGCACACCCAGGTTCACAAACGGAGGAAATTTCAAATTCAATTTATCGTTCAACAAATAATTCAATTGTCTTTCAGATAACATTGATAACCTCGTAATGGCAATCTTCAATTTATCCATTTCCAATGAAACATAATCTCCATGGAAGTTTCCACCGTGAAAAATATTTTTATTGGTATGATCGATAACAGGATTATCATTTACTGAATTCAATTCTTCACCTACAATTTTTTCTGTCTGAACGATCGTATCGTAAATAGGGCCCAGCACCTGCGTAACGCAACGCAATGAATAATATTCCTGTACTTTATCTTTAAAAACTTCCTGACCGATATTATCGGGATTATATAAATGTTCTGAACGGTTGCGGATCATCTTACTATCTTTCAAAATACCGCGCATCAATTCAGCCACTTTATTTTGTCCGGTATGATGTTTTACAATATTCAATTCATAAGAAAAATGATCATCATAAGCTTCCACTATTTCATTGACCATTGAGGATAGCATCACGGACCATTCAAATAATTTTTGTGCCTGGATGATATTCAACATACCAATACCCGTCATTGCAGAAGTGCCATTCAATATCGCCAGGCCTTCTCTTACATGAATAGTAAGCGGTGTTATTTTTAGTTTGTTAAATATTTCCATTGTTGGATACAATTTACCTTCGTAGGTAACTTCTCCTTCTCCGATCAATACCAAACCAAGATGTGCTAACTGAACAAGATCACCACTTGCCCCAACACCGCCGTGTTCAAAAATACAAGGACTAACATTTTTATTAATAAGCTCTTTGATCAACTCAACAATCTCGGTGTGTACACCTGAATAACCCTGCATCAAGCTGCTAAGGCGCGCGATCATAACGGCCTTTGTCATCAATGGCGACATTAATTTTCCACTGCCGGATGAATGGCTCCTGATCAGGTTATACTGTAATTGTAAAAGATTTTCTTCGCTCACTTTATATTGAGCCATTGGGCCGAAACCCGTATTGATCCCGTAGATGAGTTTGTTAGAAGCGAATTGCTTTAAAAAATCGTGGTTCACTTCGACCTTCTTAACGGCTGCTGCATCCAAAACAACTTCCTTTTCTTTGAACAAGATCTCCGAGAAATCATGCAATGAAAGTGTCTTTTCTCCAACGTGTATCATGAGCCAGTTTTTAGTTACTAATAGAAATTTTAAAGGTGGCAAAGATAATTGACAATTGATAATTGACAATTGATAATTTTCCGAAATATAGATTTGGCTATTTTGGCTGAATTTGCTGGTTCTTAGCTCCTTCTATCGATAAATTTAACGGGTTTTCTAACGGCTTCGGGAAACTGCATTTTCTGCATTTCTTCGGCCGAAATGTATTTTACATAGGGACTTACACGTAAGCGGGCTTGCAGGTAAGCCCGTATTTTATGGTCGCAATCTTCTGTAGCATTGATCGGCAGGATGTGCAATAGCACTTCATCCATACCTATATCGTTTGAATAGACCTCCGCCACAAAATCCTTTACTTCTTCCATTTCATTCAGCAGATCAAATAAAGCCGGCGGATACAATGTAGTTCCCTTGAATTTTATCATTTGCTTTTTTCGCCCAACGATCGGTGATAACCGTAGACTTGTTCTACCGCAGGCGCATTTATCTTCATAATGCAAACAAATATCCCCCGTCTTATATCTTAATAAAGGCATTCCTTCAACACCCAATGTTGTGATCGTTACTTCGCCCGGCTGCCCAGATACCACCTGTTGATTATTTTCATCCAGTAATTCTACGATCAATAATTCGGGTTGTAAATGACCGCCTTTTCCTTCACCGCATTCTGTAAAAGCCGTTTGCATTTCTGTGGATGCATAAGTGGAATACAATTGTATATCCCATGCTTCGGTAATTTTTTTTCCCAAAATATTTAAAGAGAAATCTGTATTGCGAATATTTTCTCCAATACAGATAGCTTTTTTTACAGAGGTTTTATTAATATCTATTTTATGCTCTTTAGCAAATTGTATCAGCTTTACAATAAATGAAGGAACCGCTACGATAGCAGTTGGCTTTAAACGTAAAATAGTTTCCCATTGCAATGAAGGCACACCGGGACCGAGCCTTATAATACCTGCGCCGATCTTACGAATACCCGAATAGTAGGCCATGCCCGCCATGAACTGACGATCCAATGTTAACATTAACTGATAAATATCTGTCGCTGATCCATCTGCACAAGTAAAAGAAGAGTACTCGTTATACGCTAACCTGTTCAGGTCATTTTCTGTTAGCACCACTGTAACCGGACTTCCTAAAGTACCTGAGGTAGAGCTGTATTCAATTATTTTATCGCGGCTCACGCATAAAAAATCATCATTGCGTTGTTGCAGGTCTTCTTTTGTTGTAGTTGGAATCTTTGTAAGGTCTTCCAATGTTTTAATAGTAGCTACATCAATATCATGTTGCGCAAAAAGCGATTGATAAAATGGAGAATTTTTATTAAGGTATGCAACAAGCTCCTGCAGCCTTTCTTCCTGCTGTAGTTTTATTTCTTTTGTAGATTGATATGCTACTTTTGGTGAATACATTATTGCTTTTCGATAATTACTATTGCTGTTGCAAATGTTTTAAGATGAGATAAAGAAACGGAAATTTTTATTGCTCCTTTTTTATTTACTTCGATGGCTGTTTCTCCTAACAAGATCATTTCAGGTTTGCCGCTTTCATCATTTGTTATTTCTATTTCATTAAAAGCCGTGCCGCTCATCCAACCTGTACCCATTGCTTTAAAAAATGCTTCTTTTGCAGCAAACCTTGCCGCATAATGTTCAAACTTATTGGCTTTTTTTTCGCAGTACTCAATTTCATTTTTAGAAAAAACCAATTCTTTAAACCCTGCATCCTTACCAATATTATTGGCGACCCTTTCTACTTCGATCATATCGATGCCAAGTCCTGCGATCATGGTTTAAGGATTTATGATTTTATTGCATCGCACAATTTGCTTTTTGATATGATCTTCTTCTCTTTTTGTAGCGATGGTTTTCGTTAATCCAATATTGTAATATGCCAATGCTTTTTTGTAGAGATCATGTTTAAAAGAATAATCCCCTGCCAAAACATACGCATGATAAAATTGAGGGTTACTTGCGATCAAACTATCGGTATCAACCGTATCGCCATCGGCAATGCGTTGTTTGAATTTTCTGAAGGTCACAAAATCTTTGTACTGCTGCGTTAATAAAAATGAATCGGGAGCGACCGTTAAATTGCTATCAATAATTTCATGGTCTGTTTTCATTCCTTTTAAAGCAAATACTTTGTTCAGATCGTAAGCTACAAATTGTCCTAACTGCCATGGAGAAGTAGATACCCATACAATTAATTTTTGTGGTTCAAAAACAATGGAGTGATGTGCGATTAACTGATTAATGGCTTTCTCATTTCCCATGCCGATATCCGCACCGTTCAACCCTTTTCTATCACGTAAAATATTCACTGTTTTTTGAACGGTATTTTTTCCATTACTATCTAACAGCTGCATTAATCTTTGGTAACGGTAAGGTGAAGCACTTTCATTCAGTTGCTGAATATTTTCCTTTGATTTGCCCAAGCCATCACTTTGAAAGTGATTGGTACAAATGATCTCATTTTTATGCGGATCGTATACATCTAAAGTATCCGGTGTTTTTTCGATGATGATCGCTTTATTATCTGCCGCAGAACCGATCAGGAATGATTCTGATACAAACATTTTTCTACTCTTTGCGATCGCTAAAGCTTCATCGATATTTTTTGCATATTGTAAGATTTCGCGGGCCACTAATGAAACCGGCGTTGCAGAACCTGTTGGTATATTACTTTTAGCCGCATTGATCGTTACGGTTAATCCTTTTTCATTCATGCCGGAAACCGCGCCGATAAAGCCTCCCCAGGTAACCGTCATAAATTTATAACCAGTAGATGGATTGAAGAAAGCCACGATCTTATCTTCTGCAAATTTATCTCCTACATAAAAATCAAAATTTCTTCCGATGATCATGGTGCTATCTTCGGATTGACTACCCCAGGTACCGAATGACGTACAACCAACAAGTGCCATACTTTGTAAAGCATGACCAATATCATGTGCCGCATGATAATTTAAAATACGCTGGTAGTTAGATCCGATATATTGGTATTGATCTGATGCTGATGTTGAGATACCGTAGATCTCTTCCTTGTATTCTTCGGGAACATTTTTTTCAAGATCACGGTTGAACCAGCCGATAAAATATTTTAGAAAATGTAAATAGAATTTTGACGGGACCATTCTATTGATCTGTTCATTAAAATGATCTTCTTGTCTTACTACTAATTCTTTTGACAATTTACCATTGATAACGCCGCGTTCAAAGGGTTCGCCTTCCACATACATTTCGTACAGACCACTTTTACTTTTACGAAACCAGCTATCTTTTAATGTATAGAAACCGGGAGAGGGTTCGCTACGTTGCCATTGCAAACTGCTTTCATCTTTCACCTTGGGTGGATATTCCAACGCCACGGCAGCCAAATAAATAACACCGATGATCAATAAACCAACAAAGAATAAGCATATAAATAATATTCCTCTTCTTACTTTACCCAAAAATGTTCTCTTCTTATGCATTTTTAACTTTTTCAACTATATCGTCATTACCTAATAAAGCGCTGCAAGTAACCAATCCACTCATGGCGGCGCCGAGTACGCCATGCATATTTAAATTTTGTCCTGTAAAATACAAATTCGGCAACTTAGTACGTGGAGAAATAAAAGTTTTTAACGGATCCTTATAATCTTTAACGATACCGTATAAAGATCCATCATCGTTGCCAATATAATCTCTGTACGAAAGTGGTGTTGCCGTATAATAAGATTTAATAGTATTTCTTAATCCCGGAAATTTCTTTTCAACCGCATCCAATAAAACTTCTGCCTTACGGATCTTAAATGCTTCGTAAGATTCTCCTCTCTCTTTTTCATCTGAAACAGTATTGAAAGTATCGGCCCATTGTTGTACTTCATCAAAGGTCATGTAAGCAAGAATTGTCATACCCTCTGCATATTCGGTAGATTTTGATGTTGGCGCTAAAAAGATGGCAAATCCCTTGGGCCAATTCTCTTGTGTATAGTTTGCCGCTTCCCAAACAGATCCTTCTAAACAACAATAATAATTATAACTAAAATATTTAAAAGCGTCTTTTTTAAAAACGATATTTAATGTAAAAGAAGAGACCGAATTTTCTAAAGCGGTGATACGATTGCGGTAAGCTTTCTTGATCATCGTTGTTTCCGTTATTTCCAATGTTTTTACCGGATGAATATTAGAAATAAAATTGTCGGCGTATAGACGTTTACCGTTAGCCAATTCTACGTAGGTAACTTTACCCTCTTCTTCAACGATCTTTTTCACTTCTGTATCACGCAATACATCACCGCCCTGTTCACGAATATTTCTTGCAATGTATTTTGCTATTTGTGATCCGCCGTCAACACATTTCCACGAACTTTCGATATAACTATTAATAATGAGTGCATGAACATACAATGGCGTTTTGCCGGGTTGACCGGCATACAATGGATTATTACCTGCCAATACTTCCTGCAATTTTTTATTGCTTGTAACAGAATCAATAAAAGCTTTCGCATCTATTCCTAATACTTCTGCTTTTTCCAAACCTTCTGAGCCTGTGCGGAAATTATAAAGTGGAAATTTTTGACAAACTTCTTTTATGGTATTACAATAAGTATTCAATGCTTTTTCTTCCTCAGGAAAGTCGACCAATAGTTTGGCGATAAAATTATCATAGCCTTGCGCATAGATATATTCCTTTTCATCATTTTCGATAACGATCTTATCAACCACATCCAGGTCCATTTGTTTCAGCTTAAGCCTATCCATGATTCCCAGGTATTTGAATATCTGATACAAATTTTGTCCTTTGCTCAATCCGCCAAGGTAATGAACGCCCGAATCAAAAATCACTTTATCGCGCACATAGGTTTGTAAACTACCGCCGATCTGTTTGTTCTTTTCTATTACGCCAACTTTATAACCTTCCTTGCCTAGTATATCCGCACATACTAATCCGCCAATGCCACTACCAATAATTATAATATCAAAATCCTTCATGCTTATTTTACTATGCGTGTTTTATTACAAAAATAATATTAGATGTATATTTTGTTTGGTCGATCTCTTTACACTTCATGTTATGCATAGCAGCCAATTCTTTAATTGAGCTGCCTGATAAGAATGATAAGCCGGTAGCTGTTGTTTTATTGAAGCCAAAAAATTTGGTAGAGAAAAATTCTGTCAGCCTGGTCCCCTTATGCCTTTCTTTAAGATCAGCATTTCCATCTCTTAACACAATAACACCATCAGTATTAAGGTGAGCGAAACATTTTTCCATTACTAGTTTTTGTTCTTCGGGTTTTAAGTAGTGCAGCACGTCACTTAAAATGATCGCATCATATTTTTCAAATCTAAATTCTAATACATCAGCAGCAATGAAATTGATCTTATCGTTTTTACTAAAGCAATGGTTGGCGGTTTCAATTTTATCTTCATCATAATCAATACCAATTATCTCTCTTTGCGGAGAAGTGAACTGTAACATGTAAGACATGAAACCATATCCACAGCCAATATCCAATATCTTTCCTTGCTTAGGTAATAATTCATGAATAGGCAGATAGTTCTTTTCCATCCTCACTTTGATCTTCATGTACCATTCCAGTATCGGGCCCTTATAAAGGTAATTATATTTTAATTGTTCTTTAAAGTAGCTTGGCTGTTCAATTTCTTCACTTAACTTTTTAAACTCCTCTCTAAAATATTTGCCTACTTGTTTAGCTCTTTCCGCATAACCATTTCCAAACTCCCTATTTTCAGGTTGTATTCTTGGTAGATATTTCAAGGTGATCTTTCCATCTTTCAATAAAAAATCTCCTTTCGTCATAGTATACCCGGTTCCATGTATCATGATCGGTAAAATATCTACGTCCAATTCTTGCGCTAAATAAAAAGCTCCTTTATGAAAGCGTTTCATCGTTCCATCTACGGATCTTGTCCCTTCCGGGAAAACCAAAATAGAATAGCCCTGGTTTATTTTTTCCGTCAATAATTCTATACTTGGTTGTGCGCCTTGTGCCACAGGATAATAATCTGCCATGCGTACAACGCCCCCAAAGAATGGCGAGTTCCATACCCATTTGTTGGTAAACAATATCAGCTTGGGCTCTAACATCACCACTGATAAAATATCCAGAAAAGATTGATGGTTACAAATAATGATCGCAGGTTTTCTAAAATCTTCGTGCCCGGGATTAATGATCTTCTTCTTCACATTCGCCATGATATACATCAACGACTTACAAAACTTAGATAATATAACGTGGTAAACAAGCTTGCTTTTTTCTTTTTTGAACGGATTTAGTTTAGCAAAAATAAAACCCATGATCGTTAACAGAATACAGCCGGCAACAAAATAACAGAAAGCAAAAGCTGAGATCACAAAGCCGGTGAATGTCCACGGAAATCTTTTCTTCGCAACCCGGTTCTTAATTAAAATATTAAATAAGAATGGAATTAGTATTTGTGCCATCAACACTACGCAAAGAATACCGATAATAGATATCCAGGCAATAGATTTTAATGCCGGGTGTTTGGCAAATACCAAAACGCCTAAACCTGCTACGGTTGTAATAGCTGATAGAAAAATAGATGACTTGTAAGAAGACAAATTCTTTTTACCCGTTCTGTATTCCTGCAACAAACCATCCATGATGAACAAACTGTAATCATCACCCAAACCAAAAATCAGTGCTGATATAATGATGTTTACGATATTGAATTCAATGCCAAACAATCCCATTAATCCTAATATCCATATCCAGGAAATGAACATCGGTATAAAAGAAACCAGCGTTAATTCGATTCGGCCGTAAGTCATTAACAATACAACAAACACCAGCAATGAAGACATGATCGCAATGCTTGTAAAATCTGAATTAATGATCTGTACAAACCTTGCCGTCAGGTATTGTTTATCTACTACTGTAATATTAGGGTCATTATCAAATGCGTTGTAAACAGTTTCTTTATTTTGCGGCGTTACTTTTACCAATGTTACAACAGTTGCTTTGCCCGGTTGTTCTGTAATAAAATCATCTAAAAAGCTTTTCCTAATACTCACCATGGAAGCAGAATCCAGTACAGTGAAATCTTTATTAACAAGGTTTTTGAAATTATCAAAAGCCGATGGTCTGAATCCCAGCGCAACGCCTTCTGTTTCTAAGGTGGCAAATAATTGTTTTTTCTTCTCAGGCGTCCAGTAAGCTTTCCAACGGGAGATCCTTTCTCTTTGTAAAGAGTCTGAAATGATCAGCGATGATACACCTGAGTATTTTGTAATAACACCTTTTTCCTTTAATGCTTCAATTTTGCCAACTACTTTTTCATTATTTACCAGTGCATCATCCAATGTTTTTCCTTCTGTTACTAAATAAATAGACTGAAGTGAGAACTGGTTTATTTTATCAAGCTTCGCCTGAGATGCTTTTAATTTATCAGACATGTAATTCATCTTCATCATATCCGATTGAAAACTTACATTCTGTGCGGTGAAATAAAAGAATATGGTTAGTAAAAAAATAATGATAACTATATATTTATTGTACTCAGGATTATACCTGGAAACTTTATCGATCCAGGAAAATTCGATCTCTGTATGTTCTTCCTGTTCTTTTTTTGTAGCCAAAAAATGTGGCAAAAAGATCAATGAACAAAATGAAGCGCCGATCAAACTAAAAGCTGCAAACAATCCAAGATCTTTCAGCATTTCAGATTCTACGAACTCCAGGCAAAAGAAACCACCTATCGTTGTAAAGCTACCTACCGTCAAAGGCATCGCCAGATCTTTAATTACCTGCTCGATACTTCTTGTATGCCGGTAATGATTGAATACATGCAGGGAATAATTTACGGCAATACCTAATACCACCGAGCCTACACCCAATGCTATTACAGAGATACTTCCCTTAATAAAATAAATAGCCGCCAATGAAAATAAAGCACCAAATAAAACAGGGATAAGAATTACAATCGGAGCTCTTTTCTTTTTAAAATAAAATCCTAAAAAGACGATCAGGAAAAACAAAGTAATGCCTTGTGTAAAGATCGTATCCTTTCTTAATTGCAATGCATTCCCTACAGAAACTGCAGCGGCGCCAAAATAAGTTGTACTGATATTTTTATTATTGTTATCAAGACTATCAATTATTTTATCCAGTCCTTCAAACAACAATGCATTTTTACCAGTGTTATTGGGTGCATACGCCGGCGTGATGAACATCAATAAATTCTTGTGGTCTTTTGTAACTATATAACTATCATACAACTCAAAATTTTCATCGTACTGAAGCTGTTGTAATTTTTTTAGTCCGATATAAGAGATGCCAACAGGATCGTTGCTGATGATATTTTTCAACGCAATACCGGCGGGAGAAGTGAGCGTTCTGATATCCTGTGCCAGTGTTTGCTTTACTTTATCCCGTGTGATCAGCGTATCGATCGTTGTGTAATCTTTTTCATTTAAGTAGATGGGCAATCGATCGCTGATGGTTCCGAAAAGATCCATTATCAAACCATCATCTACCTTGTAATTAATTTTGCTGATGTAAGGTGTAAGATCATTTTGAACACGAGCGGCAAAATCATCAGCATAAGCAACCAGGCTATCAGGTTGTTGAGCCGTAGTATCTTTAAGCGATACAGTAATAACAAGCTTTTCTATGAATTTAGAATTCTGAAATATTTCATTCAGTTTTTCCGTCTTTTTATCTTTCGGTAATATTTTTGAAATGTCTTCTTCAAATTTTACCTGCAAAGCAAAATACCCCAACAATAAAAAACACGTACCAAAAGTGATAAAGAAAACTGTCCGGTGCTTTGCAAAATAATTATATATCCTTACGAGAACTTTTTCCATGTTGTTTTTACCTTATTCTACCGGGATAGATTTTCTTTTTAATAATTTAAGTAATGTAAAAGTTAAGAGCCCAAATGCAATACCGGCAACAATAGCCAATGTAATACTGCCATAAAGATATTGTGTAAAATTCTCTCTAATTGACTTCAGTGAAAGGACCTTACTATATTCTATATGTGAAGAGGAACTTTTACTGATCCAGTACCCCCCTGCCTTGTAACTTAAAAAAATTATTAAAGGTATCATTGGCGGAATACTAATATTTGCCGCAATAATAACCAGTGCTTTATTCAGTCTTAATAAAATGGCCAAAGCAATACCGACTATTAACTGAAATCCCCAAATAGGTACTATCCCTATAAAAATGCCAAAGGCTACTGAAAAAGCTTTTATACTATCTGGCTCATTTGAATCGAATAATTGTTCTTTAATGAGGTATAGACTTTTTTTTTATCAAACAAGATCCTTAGCAAATTGCGTGGCTTGATGTATAAAAAAGTAATGAATACTAATACAGTGTTCAATATACTTATCCTCGTAAAATCTTTAAAAGGCCTGAAATGCGATACCCTTATTTCTTTTGGTGCATAATAAACGGTCACTGGAATAGATTCGATCTTTGCACCTTTCCATACAGCACGTACTAATACTTCTATTTCGAATTCATATTTCTTTGTAAAAAAATGTATGTCTTTAAGTGGAGCTAAAGGATATGCCCGAAACCCCGATTGCGTATCTGGAGAACTGATGCCTGTTTCTACTTTGAACCAAAAATTGGAGAATTTATTACCAAAGCTGCTTTTGCCTGGCACTGTTTCCTGATCCATATTTCTTGAACCAATAATAATAGCATCCTTAACCTCTTCCAGTTTATGTATAAATGCCGGCAGATCCTTTGCAAAATGCTGTCCGTCAGAATCGATCGTAACAGCGAACATATAGTCATGTGCTATTGCGTAGTCAAATGCTTTTCGTAGTGCCCAGCCTTTACCTACATTAGTTGAATAACTGATCAATTGTACTTGTGAAAACGAGCGGGCGATAGTTTCCGAATAATCAGTAGAGCCATCATTCACAACAATAATGTTGTTGGTATAGTGAGCTACATCAGTAATTACCTGTGCAAGTGTAGCTGCATTATTATAGGTAGGTATAACCACACAGGCTGCTAACTCATCAAATTTTGCCCGGATCGTTTCTGAATTGTTCATTATAGATTACTGAGTTATTGCTTAAGCGCTGCAAAAATAAGGGTTATAAAAGTATTGTCATAACTGCATTTATTAAACCATTCCGCAAAAAAATCCCCGCAAAAAACGGGGATAAAAATATTTTATAGTTGAGGATATTATTGGCCATGTTCGCCTAGCACATATAGATCATTAATTTCATTGGCTGTTAGTGCCTTGTTAAAAAACCTGATATCATCAATATTACCTGTAATACCGTCAGCCATATAACCAGCTAGGTTGTTCGATAAATCGCCGGGAGTCCGTCCCATGCCTTCATTAGTTCCGATCGTAGGATAGTTGGGAGCAATGATATTAAGCGAACTATCAACCGGAATACCTCCGACACCGGTAATATCAGATATAGACCATGTTTTTACCAATACATTATTTGCATAATAAAGGAAATTTTTGGAAGTTGAATCATATGTGATGGTAAAGAATGCCCAAGTAAGCGAATCTTTAAAAGAATTGTTTTGAAAAAATACCTGATAGCCAACATATGGGCCAAGGCCATCTACCAAGCTGAAGCCTGCATCAAAATCAAAAACACCGGCATATTTACGATAATCAATTCCTAATAAAGGCCAATTAGGAATACTGGGACTATACAATGCAAACAAAGTACTAAGGGTGATCGTATCGGGCATTTGAGCCCAAAGACTTACTGTAAAGCCAGCCTGAAGTGTATCGTTGCTACCTATTAAAGTTCCATTAGCAAGACCGGCTGCTGTTGCATTACTAGGATAAGTAAGCCATGAATTTGCGAAATGCCCTGCCAGGCCAATCTGTCCGGGTACGTATGTAATGGCTCCGCCTCCTGAAAGTATTGGTGCTATATTATCTGCACCTCCGGTTTCATTTGTTGTACTATCAAATGTCCAGTGTCCTATCAAGGAAGATGATGCTATTTCATTAGAGCTACTTTTCCCATCAATTTCGAAACAACCACAAACGGGACCTAAAATTGTAACATTGAAAGTAGCAGAGCCCGCCAAAGTTGTAACTTTTACCACAGTGGTTCCAATAGATGCTCCCGTAGGGACAGTTGCAATAATTACTGTCGCATTTACAGAGACATTAGTTGCAGCTGCTCCTCCAATAATAACTGTAGCACCCGTAAAATTAACTCCAGTAATCATTATTACCTGTCCGATAGTATCAACTATAGGACTTATGGAACTAATTATCGGAGGTACAGAGGGAGATGGATTTGGCCCATTAGGCTTGTTGCAAGATATAATAACAATAGCTAAAGTTAATAACGCGCCTAATACAGAAAGTGTTACTGTTCTAATTTGTTTCATTTTTATTAAGCTTAATGATTGGTAAATGATAATATGAATTCAGCAAAAAAATAAAAAATCGTAATTGGAAAGTAAGGGCAACGCAATCGTTATTTAATCTCCTGTTAATATACTACTATAATGAGAGAAAGGTTGGTAAAACGCAATGTTTTTTTTTAAATACCTTAAAAAAAATCCCCGGCTAAAAGCCGGGGACTAAAATATATTTATTCTAATTAAAGAATAAGAAAAATACTATTGACCGTGGTTACCTAATTGGTATAGATCATCAACGTCTGTAGCAGTAAGTGCTATATTATAGAATCTGATATCATCGATATTACCGGTAATACCATCAGCCATATAACTAGCTAAAGTGTTAGATACATCACCAGGTGTACGACCGATACCTTCGTTAGTACCAATAGTTGGATAGTTAGGTGCTACTATGTTGAAAGCACTGTCAATTGCCATACCTGCGCCTGTAAGATCAGATGGAGCCCAAGTTTTTATTTTTATGTCATTAGCATAATAAATAAAATTCTTAGAAGTAGAATCATAAGTGATAACAAAATGTGCCCATGTTAATGAATCATTAAAATTTATACCATAAAATGAAGCATAACTGATCCAAGGGTTAACAGCATCAACCATACCGATACCACCATCTACTGCATAAATACCACCAGATTTGCGATAATCAATACCCAATAAAGGCCAGTTAGGGATATTTGGGCTATAAAGAGCAAATAAAGTGCTAAGTGTGCTTGTATCAGGCATTTGTGCCCAAAGACTTACTGAGAAACCAGCTTTAAGTGTATCGTTACTACCGTTACCACCTGAATTATCTGCACTTGCAGGAATTGCTGTGTTAGGGTAAGTAAGCCAAGCATTTGCAAAATGAGCAGCTTGACCAATTCTACCAGTTACATAGGTAATTGTACCACCGTTAAGTTGTGGACCAGTACTATTTGAACCGCTTGTAACATTTTCTGTACCATCAAAAGTCCAGTTACCAATTAGAGAACTTGTCTCTACCTGATTAGAACTAGTTTTCAAATCAGCAGTATGGAATAAAGAGCTTACGCTAACAACAGTGATGTTGAAAGTAGCAGAACCTGTAGCAGTTGTTACTTTTACTACAACTGTACCAACAGTAACACCTGCAGGAATTGTTGCGTTAATTACTGTTGCTGCTATAGATACGTTAGTTGCAGCGATGCCTCCAATAGTAACTGTTGCGCCTGCAAAGTTAGTTCCTACGATCTGTATTGTTTGACCAAGAGTATCATTAGCAGACGGAGTTATTCCGCTAATTGTTGGAGCTGTACTGCTAGAGCTTCCACCAGATTTCTTTTTACAAGAAACTGTAGCAACTGATAAAATTAACAACCCGCTTAATACAGCAAGTGTTATGTTTTTAATTTGTTTCATTTTTTTGAGTTTAATTTTGAATTGATAAATATGTAAAGAATCGTTATTGTGCTTTATTGTAGCGTTGCGGATAACCAAGGGTATATTACAAGCTGCATATAAAAAGTTTAAACTATTTTATATTATTATTAAAAAATGCTGGTTTTGTAGAACGATGTTAAATTTAGTATAGCGTAGATTTCAGCAATCGTTTTCCTAAACCGGCTTGCAAAATATATATTATATCTGAAACCAAAAAACTTCTTTTTTAAATCTTAGCGCAAGCTACAATTACCTTTCCAGTAAAGATGTTAAAATTATAGCTACACCCTGTTACTAGAGACTTTTCCATAGCCTTTTGTTGCTTCTAATTTGTAAAATAAATAAATAGCGGCTATCCATTGTATTTAGTAATTAGATAGTAAAAGCCGTATTAATGATCTCCGCCTGCTCTTTAGCATGAACCTTGGCATAACCCGTTGCTGTTGAGGCACTTGCAGAGCGACTAATGATAAATAGGTTGATATTTTTCACATTCATCCTCAAAAAAGAAGCGGCACCCATATTTAAAGGCTCTTCCTGCACCCAATGCCAGATGGCCTTACTATACTTTTTGTACAATTCATCCAGCTGGTTCTGTGGTAAAGGGTATATCTGCTCTAATCTTATGATCGCTATATCTTTTCTGCCATCTTTTTGTTGTTTTTCTGCCAGGTCAAAATACATTTTGCCGCTGCATAACAGTACTTTTTTAACGTCTGCCGCTTTTTCAACAAATGTATCATCGATCACTTCTTTAAAGCCTCCATTGGTAAAATCACTAATAGGACTATAACTTCCGGGATGACGAAGGTTTGCTTTTGGTGAAAAATTGATCAGAGGCTTTCTGAAGTTCCAGGCTAATTGTCTTCTCATTACATGAAAAAGATTAGCCGCCGTAGTAATATTAGTGATCACGATATTGAGCTCTGCACACATTTGTAAAAAACGCTCCATTCTTGCACTGCTATGTTCCGGGCCCTGGCCTTCGTAACCGTGCGGCAATAACATCACAACACCATTCATGCGTTGCCATTTTGTTTCGCCTGCGGCGATGAACTGATCGATCATTGTTTGTGCACCATTACAAAAATCTCCGAACTGGGCTTCCCAAATAACCAACGCATTAGGGTTTGCCATAGCATAACCATATTCAAAACCCAGCACACCATATTCACTCAATAATGAGTTATAGATCCTGAAAGGTTTCTGCCCTTCTTTCAAACCATTTAAACGATTGTAATCAACATTGGTATTCTCATCATACAAAACAGCATGCCTGTGACTAAATGTTCCTCTTTTTACATCTTGTCCGCTCATGCGTACATCTTTTCCTTCGGTCAATAAACTCGCATACGCCATCAATTCGCCTGTGGCCCAGTCTAGCTTTCCTTCTTCTTCGTATAATTTTATTTTATCCTGTAATAATTTTTCAACCTTACGTAAAGGTTTAAAATTTGCCGGCCATTTCATCAACCCATCAAACAAGAATTTCACTTCGCTTTCTTTAATTGCCGTTACCGGAGATGATTCGAAATCTGCGGGAGTAGCACGTTTCAGGCTCTGCCACCACAATTCAGGTGCCTGAAATTTATACGGCAATGGATTTTGTTTTACTTCGTCTAATCGTTCCTGTAACTGAGCTAAAAACTTTTGTTCCATTTCCTTTGCCAGCGCCTGTGCATCTGCTTCTCCATTATTGATAAGGTATTGCGTATATACTTCTCTTGGGTTTAAATGCTTATCGATCAGCGAATACAATGCCGGTTGAGTGAATTTTGGTTCATCGCCTTCATTATGTCCGTGCTTGCGATAGCATACCATATCAATAAAAATATCATTGTTAAATTCCTGACGGTAATGTGTAGCGATCTGCACAGCTTTTACTACCACTTCAGGATCATCTCCATTTACGTGTAATACAGGAGCATTCACCATTGCAGCGATAGAGGTACAATAATCAGCGCTACGTGCATCATCAAAATCTGTTGTAAAACCAATCTGGTTATTGATAACAAAATGGATCGTTCCGCCGGTATAATATCCTTTTAGTTTACACATCTGTAATACTTCATACACAATACCCTGGCCTGCTACAGATGAATCTCCATGAATTAATATCGGTAATATTTTATCGTATTCACTGTTGTATAGAACATCCGCTTTGCTTCTTGCAAAACCAATTACAACAGGATCTACCGCTTCTAAATGCGATGGATTCGGACAAAGTTTTAAATGAATTTTATTACCGGAGAATGTTTCTACTTCACTGCTATACCCCATATGATATTTTACATCGCCGCTACCCATTGTAGTATCAGGCAGAGAAGTTCCTTCAAACTCGCTAAAAATTTGCTCGTAAGTTTTACCTAAAACATTTGCCAATACATTCAACCTTCCGCGATGCGCCATGCCTATCACAACTTCTTTTACTCCCGTTGCTGCAGAAACATCAAGTATAGCATCCAATGCCGCAATAGTAGTTTCGCCACCTTCTAAAGAGAAACGTTTTTGACCAACGTATTTTGTCTGAAGGAATTTTTCAAACATCACCCCTTCATTCAATTTTTGTAATATTCTTTTTTTCTGAGGCAAGGAAACAGGCTGCAACATCGTGTTTTCTACCGCATTCTTTAACCAATCTCTTTTTCTTCTGCTGTTAACAGAACTAAATTCAACACCGATATTGCTTGTATAACATTTCTTTAAATGATCTACAATATTTTTTAGGGATGTTTTTCCTAAGCCTACAAATTGGCCTGCTTCATATTGTGTGGCGAGGTCTGCATCTGTAAAACCAAAATTGCTTAATTCAAGATTTGCTTGTCTGTCTTTTCTTTGACGGATAGGATTTGTCGTTGCGATCAAATGCCCTTTTCTACGATACGCTAATATCAATTGATATACCCTGAACTCACTATCCAGATTTGATTTGCTTAATGCAGTTGTACCGTTCCCATTCCCATTGCTACTTGGCACAGCCGTACTTATAGAACCACCATTGCTATTACTTACAGCAAAATCAAAACCTTCAAAAAAGCTACGCATTTCCTGATCAACACTGTTCGGATCTTTCAGGAAATCATTGTATAAATTTTCGATATAAGCAGGACTGGAATTAGTGATGTACTGGAAATCTTTCATTTGTAGAATATTTTATAAGCATCTTTTAGTAAAAAACCGCTCAAAAAGGCGGTAAAATAGCAATCAATTTAATTAATAATTCGGCTGCAAATATCGGTATTTATATGCAAAATGGCCATGATTTTTACTAAAAATGGGCAAAACCGATGTTATTTGCCATTATCAAAAATTGAAATAATTTGCTTTAAAACGGGTTTTATCAATAAATATTACTCTTTTTCAAAAATTATCCGCTACCAATGCTGATTTCTAATTTCATATCCCTATCTTTGCAGCCCAAAATTTGATTTAAAATGGCTAATCACTCAGCAACCAAAAAAGATGTGCGTCAAAGCACTAAACGTAACGAGCGTAACCGTTATTACGGTAAAACTACCCGTAATGCAATACGTGATATTAAAGCAATTGACGAAAAGAAAAGTGCTACAGCGAAATTGCCTGAAGTTGCTTCTATGATTGATAAATTGGCGAAACGTGGTACTATCCACAAAAACAAAGCAGCTAACTTAAAAAGTAAGTTGGCTAAGAAAGTAAATGCTTTAAGCAAGTAATTTCCTTACTTGTTGCTTAATAAATCATTAAGCCTGTTCAAACTATGTTTGACAGGCTTTTTTTGTTTTCGTGATCTTTGCTAAAAGATGGATAAAGTACGCCGAAACCCGTTTTTTCATTGCAGCATTTCAATATCTTTGCGCGGCATAAAATGCTTATTATCAGTATCAATAAATTAATCAAATAATGTATCGTTCTCATACTTGTGGTGAATTAAGAATAGCAGATGTAACAAAAGAAGTAACCCTTGCGGGTTGGGTACAGACCGTACGCAAATTCGGCAGCATTACATTTATTGATCTTCGCGATCGTTATGGCATCACGCAGTTATTATTTTCTGAAAATCTGAATACACGACTAGATGCTAATCCTTTGGGAAGAGAATTTGTTTTGCAGGTAAAAGGAACAGTCAATGAAAGAAGTAATAAGAACACAAATATCCCAACAGGCGATATTGAAATTGCCGTAACGGAATTTACCATTTTAAATAAATCAGCAGTTCCTCCATTTTCTATTCAAGACGATACAGATGGTGGCGAAGAATTGCGTATGAAATACCGCTACTTAGATCTTCGCAGAAATATTGTAAAGAAAAATTTAGAATTGCGTTATGCAGTCGGTCGATCAACAAGGAACTATTTACATGAAAATAATTTCATGGATATTGAAACACCTTTCTTAATTAAATCTACCCCCGAAGGTGCAAGAGATTTTGTGGTGCCTTCGAGAATGAATGCCGGACAGTTTTATGCATTGCCCCAATCTCCGCAAACATTTAAGCAATTATTAATGGTGAGCGGTTATGATCGTTACTATCAAATTGTAAAATGTTTTAGAGATGAGGATCTGCGTGCAGACAGGCAACCTGAATTTACACAGATAGATTGCGAAATGTGTTTCGTTGAACAGGAGGATATTTTAAACATGTTCGAAGGTTTGGTAAAACGAATTTTTAAAGATGTAAAAAATATTGATTACACTGATAAGGTAGAACGCATGAGTTGGGAAGAAGCCATGTGGCAATTCGGAAATGACAAACCGGATATCAGGTTTGATATGAAATTGTGTAATCTTAAAAAACCTTCAACAGTTTTTACAAATAAAGCTGATAACGCTGCATTGATTGGCGGTGTTGATTTTAAAGTGTTTGATGAAGCCGAAACTGTGATAGCTATTTCAGTTCCTGGCTGTAGCGAATACACAAGAAAACAAACAGACGAATTAACTGAATGGGTTAAACGTCCGCAAATTGGAATGAAAGGATTGGTATTCATTAAAGTGAATGCCGATGGAACATATAAAAGCAGCGTAGATAAATTTTACGATGCGGATAAATTAAAAGTGATCGCAACTGCAGCTAATGCAAAAGCTGGCGATCTGATTTTAGTATTAGCCGGCGCAGAAGAAAGAACAAGAAAAGCGATCAGCGACCTGCGTTTGTATTTAGGAGAAATATTGGGGCTGCGTAAACCAACAGAATTTAAATTATTATGGGTACTTGATTTCCCTTTGTTTGAATATGCAGAAGATGATAACCGTTGGGTGGCACGTCATCATCCGTTCACTTCCCCAAAGCCTGATCATATTGATATTATGATCAAGAATAACCCTGTAATAGAAAATGCGGAAAAATATTTAGAACATCCTTACGCGGGTATCAAAGCCAATGCGTATGATATGGTTTTAAATGGTAACGAAATTGGCGGTGGCTCTATCCGTATCTTCCAAAGAGAATTACAGGAAAAAATGTTTGCCGCTTTAGGAATGGGTGCAGAAGAGCAGCAGCATAAATTCGGTTTCTTATTAGGTGCTTTTGAATATGGCGCACCGCCGCATGGTGGACTTGCTTTTGGTTTTGATCGTTTATGTGCACTATTAGGTGGCAGCGAAAGTATCAGAGATTTTATTGCCTTTCCAAAAAACAATAGCGGTCGTGATGTAATGATCGATGCGCCAAGTACTATTGATACTAAACAATTTGATGAATTACAGATCAAGCTGAATCTTAAACAATAATTACACTAATTTCATTTGTATATAACCAGTTAAAATGTCAAAGTCGATTCTTATTACCGGAGGAGCAGGATTCATTGGTTCTCATCTTACCAGGTTATTTGTTTTAAAATATCCTGAGTACAAGATCGTAAATCTTGATAAACTTACTTATGCAGGTAATCTTCAAAACTTAAAAGATATAGAAGATAAACCTAACTACAGATTTGTGAAGGGCGATATCGTTGATATAAAATTATTAACTGAATTATTTAAAGAATATCAGTTTACTGCCGTACTACATTGCGCGGCAGAAAGCCATGTTGACAGGTCGATCACCGATCCTTTAGCTTTTATCACAACTAACGTTGTTGGAACTGGTTCTTTATTACAAACTGCTAAGGAATTCTGGAAGGATGATTTTACCGGAAAACTTTTTTATCACATTTCTACAGACGAAGTATACGGTTCTTTAGGCGCCACCGGTTTTTTTACAGAAGAAACTGCCTACGATCCACGCAGTCCCTACTCTGCTTCTAAAGCATCTTCAGATCATCTGGTAAGAGCATTCTTTCATACTTATCATATGCCGGTTAAAATTTCTAACTGTAGCAATAATTACGGGCCATTTCATTTTCCCGAAAAATTAATTCCGCTTTGCATTCATAATATCATCAACAATAAACCATTGCCTATTTATGGTAAAGGCGAAAATGTTAGAGATTGGTTATATGTGGAAGATCATGTAAGAGCGATCGATGTTATTTTCCATAAAGGAAAGATCGGAGAAACATACAATATCGGGGGACATAACGAATGGACCAACATCGATCTTGTAAAAGAGTTATGCAAACAGATGGATGAAAAATTAGGAAGGGAAAAAGGAACGTCTGCAAAACTGATCACGTATGTTAAAGATCGTGCAGGTCATGATCTTCGCTACGCGATCGATGCCACCAAATTAAAAAATGAATTAGGCTGGTTGCCGTCACTACAATTTGAAGAAGGCATTTCGAAAACCATTGATTGGTATTTGAACAATGAAGAATGGTTGAATGGCGTAACAAGCGGTAATTATCAAAACTATTACGAAAAACAATACAGTCAGAGAGTTTAGAACTACTCTAAACCCTAAACCATAAACTACTCAACTTAATGAAAGGTATTATTCTCGCAGGCGGATCAGGCACAAGATTATATCCCATCACAATGGGTATAAGCAAACAGCTTATGCCTATTTACGATAAGCCGATGATCTATTATCCGTTAAGTACTTTGATGTTGGCTGGTATAAAAGAAATACTGATTATCACAACACCGGAGGATCAGGCACAGTTTATTCGTTTGCTGGGTGATGGTTCGCAATGGGGTTGTAAATTAGAATACGCTATTCAGGAAGTGCCAAATGGTTTAGCGCAAGCATTTGTAATTGGCGAAAAGTTTATCGGAAAAGAGAGTGTGGCTTTAGTTTTAGGTGATAATATTTTTTATGGTAGCGGATTTAGTAAGTTATTACAAGCCTCTGCAAATCCTACAGGTGCTGTAATTTTCGCTTATCCCGTAAGTGATCCTGAAAGATACGGTGTGGTAGAATTTGATAAGGATCTCCGCGCAATCAGTATTGAAGAAAAACCATCGAACCCTAAAAGCAATTATGCAGTTCCCGGTTTATACTTTTATGATAATGAAGTGGTAACGATCGCTAAAAATATTCCACCAAGTTCACGTGGTGAATATGAAATAACAGATGTAAACAAAGTGTATCTTCAAAATAAAAAACTAAAAGTAGGTGTTTTAGACAGAGGCTTTGCCTGGTTAGATACCGGAACTTTTGATTCTTTGAGTGATGCCGGTGAGTATGTACGTGTTGTAGAAAAAAGGCAGGGATTAAAAATTGGCTGTTTAGAAGAAATTGCGTGGCGCATGGGATACATTAATAAAGAGCAATTATTATCGCTTGCAGAAAAGTTAAAGAAAAGTGGATATGGAGAGTATTTGAAAAAAATTGTTATCTAAGCAAATTGATAAGCTTAGTATAATTCCATTGCAGATTTACTATAAGAGATCTTCATAAAATTACCGTAAAGCTTTATGCAATTAATAATAGAACCAGGCCGTACAGAAAAAAATTACTGGAAAGACCTCTGGCGCTACAGAGAATTGTTCTATATATTAGCATGGAGAGATGTAAAAGTACGTTACAAGCAAACTGTGATTGGCGTATTATGGAGTGTGATTCGGCCACTACTTGCCATGCTCGTCTTTACCATTGTGTTTCATAAAATAGCCGGTCTGCAAAGTGATACAGCGACTCCTTATGCTATTTTAGTATATACAGCAATGTTACCCTGGCAATTCTTTTCAACAGCCTTAACAGAAAGCAGTAACAGTCTAATTGGTAATAGTAATCTCATTTCTAAGGTTTATTTTCCAAGATTGATCATACCGGCAAGTGCTGTAATATCAAGCTTTGTTGATTTTCTAATTTCATTTGTTATACTTTTTGCTTTAATGATCTATTATCATTATATGCCACCTTTACAAATTTTATTATTGCCTGTTTTTTTAATTTTCGTTTTTTTAACTTCTTTTAGTTTAGGACTTTACTTAACTGCTGTTAATGTAAAGTATAGAGACTTCCGGTATATCATTCCATTTATCGTTCAGTTTGGTTTATTCATTTCTCCCGTTGGTTTTAGTAGTAATATCATTTCTGAAAAATGGCGTTTAGTGTATGATCTAAATCCGATGGTAGGTGTTATAGATGGTTTCAGGTGGTGCATTTGCGGAGAACCATTTACTCATCATACATTAGTTAGTATAAGTCTTTCATTGATCATTACCTTCATTACCTTATTTTTTGGTATCTATTATTTTAGAAAAACAGAAAAAACATTTGCAGATATCATTTAAGAATGAGCAACACAATAATTAAAGTAGACAATCTCAGCAAAAGTTACCTCATCGGACATGAGACACAAGGCTATGTAGCATTGCGGGATATTGTGGCCAACAGAACCAAAAGCTTTGCTAAAAGATTGCAACATGCATTTAGTGGAAAGCAGTTAATGGGCACACATGAAGTAGAAGAATTTTGGGCACTAAAAGATGTAAGTTTTGAGATAAAGCAAGGTGAAGCAGTAGGTGTGATCGGAAGGAACGGCGCGGGCAAAAGCACTTTATTAAAATTGCTAAGCAGGATAACAGAACCGACAAAAGGAAGAATAGAATTAAATGGCAGAGTTGCATCGTTACTAGAAGTCGGCACCGGATTTCATCCCGAATTAACCGGTAGAGAAAATATTTTTTTAAATGGTGCCATACTTGGTATGAGCCGTGCTGAAATAAAAAGCAAATTCGATGAGATAGTAGATTTCAGTGGTGTTGAAAATTTTTTAGACACGCCTGTTAAACGTTATAGCAGTGGGATGTATGTTCGATTAGCATTTGCGGTAGCAGCCCATTTAGAACCTGAAATTCTGATCATTGATGAAGTGCTTGCGGTAGGCGATGCAGAGTTTCAAAAAAAATGTCTGGGGAAAATGGAAGAGGTGTCTAAATCCGA